>NZ_JAFMTB010000003.1:398008-595756 GCF_017916475.1 Patulibacter sp. SYSU D01012 | reverse complement strand
CCGCGGCGCCGAGCCGCCCGGTCATCCGGCAGCCCGGGCGGGCCGCCGCGGGTCGGCGGCGCGGGGTGCCCCCCGCGCCGCCGACCGGGTCAGTTCGCCGCGACGAGCGACCGCAGGACGTAGCGGAGGATGCCGCCGTGGCGGTAGTAGTCCGCCTCCTTCGGCGTGTCGATGCGGACGCGCGCGTCGAAGGAGACGTCGCCCGCGGTGACCTTCACCGTCTTCGGCAGCTCGCCGGCGTTCAGGGCGTCGGCGAGGCCGTCGACCGTGAACGTCTCCTCGCCCGTCAGGCCGAGCGACTCGGCGCTCTCGCCCTCGGGGAACTGCAGCGGCAGGACGCCCATGCCGACGAGGTTCGAGCGGTGGATGCGCTCGAAGGACTCGGCGATGACGGCGCGGACGCCGAGCAGGTTGGTGCCCTTCGCCGCCCAGTCGCGCGAGGAGCCGGAGCCGTACTCCTTGCCGCCGAGGACGACGAGCGGGACGCCGGCCTCCTGGTACGCCTGCGAGGCCTCGAAGATCGAGGTCTCCTCGCCCTGGGGCAGCTTGCCGTCGTCGAGCAGGTAGCGCGTGACGCCGCCCTCGGTGCCCGGCGCGAGCTGGTTGCGCAGGCGGATGTTCGCGAACGTGCCGCGGATCATCACGTCGTGGCTGCCGCGGCGCGAGCCGTAGGAGTTGAAGTCCGCCGGCTTGACGCCGCGGCCCTCCAGGTACTTGCCGGCCGGGGCGGTGCGCTTGATGGCGCCGGCCGGCGAGATGTGGTCCGTCGTCACCGAGTCGCCGAGCTTCGCCAGGACGCGGGCGCCCTGGATGTCCTCGACCGCCGTCGGCTCCGCCGGCATGCCGTCGAAGTAGGGCGCCTTCTGGACGTAGGTGGACGACTCGTCCCAGGCGTAGCGGTCACCGGTCGGGACGTCGAGGTTCTGCCAGTTCTCGTCGCCGTCGAAGACCTGCGCGTAGCTCTTGCGGAACATGTCGGACTGCAGGCACTCCTGCACCGTGTCCGCGACCTCGCGCGACGTGGGCCACACGTCCTTCAGGTACACGTCCTTGCCGTCGGACGACTGCCCGATCGGGTCGGACTCGAAGTCGAAGTCCATCGTGCCCGCGAGCGCGTAGGCGACCACCAGCGGCGGCGACGCCAGGTAGTTCATCTTCACGTCGGGGTTGATGCGCCCCTCGAAGTTGCGGTTGCCCGACAGCACCGAGGTGACGGCCAGGTCCGCGTCGTTGACGGCCTTCGAGATCTCGTCCGGCAGCGGGCCCGAGTTGCCGATGCAGGTGGTGCAGCCGTAGCCGACGAGGTTGAAGCCCAGGGCGTCCAGGTCCTCGTTCAGGCCGGCGCGCTCCAGGTAGTCGGTGACGACCATCGAGCCCGGGGCGAGCGACGTCTTGACCCACGGCTTGCGGTCGAGGCCCAGCTCGCGCGCCTTGCGGGCGACGAGGCCGGCGGCGACCATCACCGAGGGGTTCGACGTGTTCGTGCACGAGGTGATCGCGGCGATCACGACGTGGCCGTGGTCGAGCTCGAACTCCTGCCCGTCCATCGTCACGGCCGTCTTCGTCGACGCGCGCGTGGCGACGCCGGAGTGGTCGTGCTCGCGCGGCTCGTCGTGGTCGGCGCCGTGACCGTTGCCGGGCACCTGCGACGCGGGCGGGTCCGAGGAGGGGAAGCTCATCGCGGAGCCCTCGTCCTCGTAGGAGCCCTTCTTCGTGTCCGCCGGCGGCACGCCCGGCTTGCGGTCGTCACCGGCGCCGCCGGCGTCCTCGGTCGACACGTAGTTGACGAGCGCCTCGCGGAACTCGGTCTTCGCCTCGGACAGCGCGACGCGGTCCTGGGGGCGCTTCGGGCCGGCGATCGACGGGACGACCGTGGACAGGTCGAGCTCGACGATCTGCGAGAACGTCGGCTCCTCCTCCGGGTCGTGCCAGAGGCCCTGGGTCTTGGCGTAGGCCTCGACGAGCTCGAGCTGCTCCTTCGGACGACCGGTGAAGGCCAGGTAGCGGATCGTCTCCTCGTCGATCGGGAAGATCGCGCAGGTCGAGCCGAACTCCGGGCTCATGTTGCCGATCGTCGCGCGGTCGGCCAGCGGCAGGCGCGTGACGCCCTCGCCGAAGAACTCGACGAACTTGCCGACGACGCCGGTCTGGCGCAGCAGCTCGGTGACGGTCAGGACCAGGTCGGTCGCCGTGGCGCCCTCGGGCAGCTCGCCCGTGAGCTTGAAGCCGACGACGTTCGGGATCAGCATCGGGATCGGCTGGCCGAGCATCGCGGCCTCGGCCTCGATGCCGCCGACGCCCCAGC
The DNA here is from genome assembly GCF_017916475.1 of Patulibacter sp. SYSU D01012. Lineage (GTDB taxonomy): Bacteria > Actinomycetota > Thermoleophilia > Solirubrobacterales > Solirubrobacteraceae > Patulibacter. Next base: position 593,451 of record NZ_JAFMTB010000003.1, on the reverse strand, counting down.
CCAGCACGCCCAGGCCGTTGACCATCGTCGTGTGCGAGTCGGTGCCGACCAGCGTGTCCGGGTACGCCTGACCGGTCTTGTCGTTGACGAAGACGGCGCGCGACAGGTACTCCAGGTTGACCTGGTGCACGATGCCGGTGTCCGGCGGGACGACCTTGAACGAGTCGAACGCGTTCTGGCCCCAGCGCAGGAACTGGTACCGCTCCTCGTTGCGCTCGAACTCCTTGGCGGCGTTGGTGGCGAACGCCTGCGGGTTGCCGAACGCGTCGACCTGCACGGAGTGGTCGATGACCAGCTCGGCCGGGACGAGCGGCTCGATCTTCGACGGGTCGCCGCCCAGGTCGGCCATCGCGTCGCGCATCGCGGCGAGGTCGACGACGGCCGGGACGCCGGTGAAGTCCTGCAGGACCACGCGCGCCGGCGTGTAGGCGATCTCCTCGGAGGGCTCGGCCTTCGCGTCCCACGTCGCGAGCGCCTCGATCTGCTCCTTCGTCACGGAGCCGTTGCCCTCGGTGCGCAGGAGGTTCTCGAGCAGGATCTTCAGCGAGTACGGCAGCCGCGCGACGTCGTACTTCGACTGCAGCGCGTCGAGGCGGAAGATCTCGAGGTCGCGGCCGCCGACGGACAGCGTGTCCTTGGCGCCGAAGCTGTTGGGGTGGTCGGTCATGCGTGAGGTCCTTCGGTGTCGGTGGAGGACGGCGCGGACGCGTCGGCGGGCAGCAGCGTGAACGGCTGCCCGTCGCGGGTCTGCAGGGAGCGGAAGCGGGGGTGGTCGAGCGTGGCGATGCGGGTGGTGTTCAGCCGGCCGGCCAGCGCGACGAGGGACGCGTCGGTCAAGTCCAGGCCGGGGTGCGCGCGGGCGACCGCGAGGGCGTCCCGCAAGCCGTCTGCCCACCACCGGACGCCATAAACGCCGCTCGCCAGGTCGTCCCACAGCGCCGTGCGGGCGTCCGGGCCGCCCGCGCGGGCGGCCAGGTGCTCCATCTCGGCGAGCGCGAGCGGGGTGGTGACGAAGTCCTGGTCCGTGGCGTCGAAGACGGCGCGGGCGGCGTCGTGGTGCCGGTCTCCGCGGTCCATCAGCGCGACGACGAAGCTCGTGTCGAGGACGATGCTCACGCGCCGAACTCCGTCGCCGCGAGCGTGTCGTCCACGCGCGCCGAGGCGTCGGCGTCGCGGGAGTCGAAGACGGCGATCGACCGCGGGCGCGGGCGCGACGGGCGCTCGACCGCGCCCGCGAGCGTGCGGCGGATGAACTCCGCCTTCGTGACGCCCTCCTCCGCCGCGCGGGCGGCGAGAGCGGCGTCGAGCTGCTCCTCGAGGTAGAGGCTCGTCTTCTTCACCCGACGTAGGGTACCACCCTACGTTCCCGACCTTCAGGGTCGGAATGCCGTCGGTCAGTCGCGGGCCGTGACGGCGCGCACGGCCTTCGCGATCGCCTTCGCGCGGTCGCCGAAGGGGCCGACGTCGACCCGCTCGTGCGCCGACGGCGCGGTCTCGTCGCGCGGCCGCACGTAGAAGGTGGGCGTGCGGTCGACGCCGAGCGCCGCGCGCAGCCGGTCGGCCTCGGCGGACAGCCGCCGGCTCTCGGCGGTCTCGCGGGTCGACACGGTCACGCCGCGCAGCTCGGGGGACGCCGCGGCCAGGCGGCCGAGCGACGCGTCGGTGATCCACCGCTCGCGCTCGTCGCCCTGGTTCCAGTACGCCAGCTCGACGAGCGGCCACATGCGGTCCTGCGCGGCCAGCGCGTAGGCGGCGGTGCGGCCGGTCAGGTTGTCGGGGCGGAACCCGTCCAGGCCGATCAGCCGCAGCTCCAGGCTGGCCTTGCCCGTGCGGACGAGGTCGCGGACCACCTGCTCCTGGTCGTCGAGGGCGAAGCCCCGGCAGGCCGAGCACTTCAGGTCGGCGAACTCGACGACGACGGCCGGCGCGTCCGCGCGCCCCAGGCGGATGCCGTCCTGCGGCACCCCGCGGAGCAGCGCGCTCGTCTCGCGCACGCCGCGCACGCCGTCGACGACGGAGGCGTTGCGGGCGGGGTCGCCGCCGCCGAGCACGCCCGTGGCGAGCAGGGCGCCGACGACGACGGCGATCAGCAGGAACGCCGCGCCGAGGCGCTGGCCCCGGCGCAGGCGGTGCAGCTCGTCGGGCGAGACGCCCACGGACGCCCTACCGCGCGAGCGGCTCCGCGACGCCGCCGCCGGACGCCGCCGGCTCGGGGTCGGGGCCGCGCAGGTAGCGCACCGTGCTGACGACGAAGAGCAGCGTCATCATCAGCGCGCTCGTCGTGCAGAAGGGGCAGAACGCCTCGAGCGTGATGTACGCGCGGTACATCAGGAACATCGAGAAGCCGAAGCCGACGCCCGAGATCACCACGAGCGCCAGGCGGGGCAGCTCGCCGCGCAGGGAGAGCGCCACGAGGACGCCCACGTAGCCCACGATGCCCAGGACCGAGACGGGGATGCCGAACAGCTCGGACCACGGCGACTGCTGCACCGTCGTGCACCCGCCGCTCACGCCGCAGACGCCGCCGTGGGCGTACTTCGTGTACGTCAGGTAGCCCGCGGACGCCAGGCCCACGAGGGCCAGCACGTACTGGGCGATGCGCAGCCGCCGGTCGAGCATCGGACTACTTCGCCTTCTTGGCGGCGGCGTCGACGGCCTCGGTCAGCCCGTTGATCGGGTCCTGCACCGGGGTGTACTCGCGGGTGCCGCGGGGCTGGACGTAGAAGGCCGGGGTGCCCGAGACCTTCAGGTCCTGCGAGAGCTTGTCGGCCTTGGCCTGCAGCTCGCGCACGGCGGGGGTCTCGCGGATGTTGATCGCCGCCGCGCCGACGCCGGGGGCGCCCGCGCCGATCTCCTTCAGGCGCTTCTCGGTCGCCCAGGTGTCGTTCTCGAGGCCCTGGTTGTAGTAGCTCGTGTGGACGAAGTTGAAGAACTTGTTCTTCGCGACCAGGTTGAGCGCGGCGCGGCGCGCGTCGGCACCGTCGGTCGTCCCCGCGTTCGGGTCGATGATGTTGATGAGCTGCAGGTTCAGGTTGGCCTTGCCCGTCTTCACCAGCTCGTCCACGACCTTGTTCTGGTGCGTGACCTCGTACTGCTGGCAGGCCGGGCACTTCATGTCGGCGAACTCGATGATCGTCACCGGCGCGTCGGGCTTGCCCAGGACGGTGCCGTTCTGCGGCACGCCCTTGAGCAGCTCGTTCGTCTCGGCGACGCCCTTGACGTTCGCCTCGTTGCCGTCGACCTGCACCTTCGTGTCCTTCGATCCGCCCGAGGTGTCCTTGAACACCCCGGCGGCGAGGACCACGCCGACGATCACGAGGACGAGGACGACGGCCCCGCCCAGGAGCTTCAGGCGCTGGCTGCGTTCACGGGCGGCCTGCTCGGCCTTCTCGCGCTCGAGCCGGGCCTTCTGGGCCTGCTCCCGCTTCTTGTTCGCTGACGACATGCGGGCATTGTGGCGCAAACCCGGCCCCGCGCACTGAACGTCGGGTAAAGGTCCGATGAGGAAGGCGGACCGCGGTCCGCCTTCCTGTCGGGCCGGGGCGTACGCCGTTCCCTCGGCGCCGTGCCCCCGGGCTCCTCGCGGCACCGCTCCGGGCGCGCGCCCTACCCGCGCGCGCGGGCGGTCGCCTTCGCCACGGCCGCCTCGAGCGCGTCGACGTCGGACGTCGCCCCGTCGTCGAGCCGCGTGTACTCGCGCCGGCCGCGAGGCTGGACGTAGAGCGCCGGCGTCTGGTCGTTCCGCAGCGCCGCGGCGAGGGCGTCCGCTCGGGCGATCGCCGCGCGGGAGCGGGGCGTCTCGCGCACGTCCACCCCGGCCGGGTCGATGCCCGGCGCCGCCGCCGCGATCCGGCGCAACGTCCGTTCGCTCGCCCACGCCGTCGTCTCCTGCCCCTGGTTGTAGTAGGCGGCGTGGACGAAGTTCCAGAACCGGTCCTTCCCGGCGAAGTTGTAGGCCGCGCGTCGCGCGGCCGCTCCGTCCGACGTCCCGGCCGCGGCGTCGCGGTAGTTCACGAGCTGCAGCTCCAGGTTCGCCTTGCCCGTCCGCACCAGCCGGTCGACGACCGCCTTCTGCGTCTGCACCTCGTGCGCCTGGCACCCCGGGCACTTCAGGTCGGCGATCTCGAGGATCGTGACCGGCGCGTCCGGATCCCCGAGGGTCTCGCCGTGCTGGGGCAGGCCGCGCAGCAGCGCGGCGGTCTCCGCCCCGCCCCGCACCTCGACGCCGTCGACCCTCGCCGTGGACGCCCCGTCGGTCGGGTCCTTCTTGAAGGCGCCGACGGCGACGACCGCCGCGACGATCGCGACGATCAGCCCGCCGGCGCCGAGCAGCAGCCTGCGCCGGCGCGCCCGTTCGCGCGCGGCCGCCTCGCCGCGCTCCCGTTCCTGACGGGCCGCTCGTGCCCGGTCCCGTTCCTCGTTCCTCGACGTCATGCGCCGATCCTGGCCCGCGTGCCGCCTGGCGGCGCTGAATGCGCCGTAAACCGTCCGTAAGGCGCGGAGGGCCGGCCGGGCCCGCCCTCCGCGCGGTCCTACGCCGAGCGCCGCCGCGCCGCCAGGGCGACGCCCAGGCCCGCCAGGCCGGCGACGAGCCCGACGGCGCCCAGGACGACGGCCACGGCGTCGCTGCCGCCCCCGTCGTCGTCGCCGTCCTCGGCGGCCGGGGCGGCGTGGCCCGCGGCATGACCGTGGTCGTCGTCCTGGGCCGCCTCGAGCGTCAGCGTCGGCGCCGGCGTCTCGGCGTCGGCGGCGCCGATCCAGCGGACGACGTCCCCGCCCTCGTAGGTCTGCAGCGCCTTGAAGGTCAGCGCCGTGCCCTCGGGGCCGTCGGGGACGCGGATCGCCACCGGGAAGTCGCGGAACTGTCCGGGGGCGATCGCGGCCGCCCGGCCGGTCGCGGTCCACGTGATCGTGTCGACCTCGTCGGTCACGCGCTCCCCGTGCACGTCGATCGGGGTGGCGGCGGGACGGGTGGCGACCGTGGCCCGCCATCCCGGGACGGGCTCGTAGCGGGCGGACGCGACGCCGGGCGGGAACCGCACCTGGACCTTCGTGGTGCCGTGGTCGTCCTGCTCGTTCGGGACGCGGACCGCCACGACGGCGTACGAGCCGGCGGGCGCGTCGGGCGGCTGGATCGTGACGTGGGCGCTCGCGAGCGCCGGCGCGGCGAGGACCGCGCCGACCGTCGCCAGCCCGGCGACGGTCAGGGACTGCTTGGTGGACATGGGGTGCTCCGGGGCAGGGGGTGGTCGGTCGGTGGGGGCGCGGCGCCCGGCGCGCGGCCGGGGCGCCGGCGCGCCGGGGTGGCGGGCGGCTCGCCACGCCGGCGCCGACCAGCCGGCCGCCGCGTGGCCCGACGCGGGCGGCGCCGCGGCGCACGCCCAGGGCGGCCGTCCGGGGAGTCCGGGCGCGCGGACGCGCGCGCCGGGCCCGCCAGCGGGCGAGCGTCCGCTCACCCGGGTAGCGGCCGAGCAGCAGCGTGGCCAGCAGCAGGACGGCGGGCGCCAGGCCCAGCAGCGCGTGCGCGAGCGTCATCGCACCCGCACGGGCAGCTCGGCCTCGACCTGGTCGAACGCGCCCGTTCGCAGGACGACGTCGACGGTCCACCCGCCGGGGGTCCCCAGCGGGACGGCGGCCGCGCTCCAGCGGCCGGGGCCGGCGGGGACGAAGGCGACGTCGACGGGGACGTCGCTGCCCCCGGCCCGGCCGGGCGGCACCGCCCGCACGCGCAGCTCGCGCACGCCCCGCAGCGGTCGGCCGCGGCGGTCGAGCGCGTCCAGGCGCAGGGCGTTGGGCCCGGTGCGGGCGGGGTCGACGGTGAGCTGCAGCTGCACGTCGCCGGCCGTGCGCACGACGGCCACGGGGCCGACGCCCTGCGACTTCGGCGGCGCGTAGCCAGCCAGGGCGCCGGTCGCGGCGAGCACCGCCACGAGCAGCGCCACCTCGGTCCGCAGCGCCGTCCGGACGTGACGACCCGCGGCGCCCGGGTCGGCGGGATCCTCGCCCTCGGCGGCACCTCTGCCCTCCGCGGCGCCCTCGTCCTCGGCGGCTCCCTCGCTCCCCGCGGGGCCCTCGCTCTCCGCGGCACCCCCGCGCTCGGCGGCGCGCCGCAGGCGGGGCACCAGGAACTCGCGCTGCACGACGGCCACGGCGATCGCGGCGACGAGCAGCAGCGCCTTGACCAGGATCGCGCGGCCGTAGGCGGTGTCCGTCAGGTCGTAGAGGGTCGTCAGGTGCAGGATGGCGAGCACCGTGCCGGCCGCGGTGAGGACGCCGACGGCGACGAGCGCCACGGGCGAGAAGCGGACGAGCACGCCGGCGAGCAGCGCGGTGCGCTCGCGCCCGGCCGGCAGCGCGGCCGCCGCGCGCGGCAGCACGAGCAGCAGGCCGAGCAGCCCGCCGAGCCACGCGCTCATCCCCGCCACGTGCACGACCTGGAGCGGGACGAGCGCCCACGCCGGCGACGACGCGAGGGCGTGGCCGCCGAGCGCCGGCGCGACGACGAGCAGGCCGAGCGCGACGAGGACCGCCGCGCTCGCCGGCGTCCGCCCGGGCCGGGCGCTGCGGACCGCCGCCGGCGCCAGCGCGCCGACCACCACGAAGGCGACGGCGGACAGCGCGAACCACAGGCCGGTGCGGGTGCCGAGGACGTCGCCGAGCGCCCCCGGGCGAAGCGCGTCGACCACCCCGGTCGCGCCGGCGTTGGCCGTCTGCAGCACGAGGGCCGCGAGCGCGCCGACGCCGCCGACGAGCGCGGCCAGCCGCAGGCCGCGCACGGCGCGCCGCCCGAACGCCGCGTCGGCGGCGGCCGGCACCGCCCCGCGGCGCTGCAGCGGCGCCCAGACGACCAGCAGCAGCGTCAGCAGGCCGCCGGCCGCCCCGATCCCGAGGTACCGCACCACGCGGGCGACGGAGAGCGCGGTGCCGACGCCCGCCGGTGCGGCGGCTTGCGCGCTCAGGGCGGACACGTCGGGCGGAGCCGCGGTGACTCCGCGCCCCACGACGAACGTGACGCCGCCCGACACGGGGTGCCCGTCCGCCGAGACGACGCGGTAGGTGGCCGCGTAGGCCCCCCGCCCCGTGCCCGCCCGCACGCCGACGGCCAGCTGGTCGTCGCGACCGGCGGGACGCGACACGCGCCCGTCGTCGACGCGCCGGCCGCGGTCGTCGACGACGCGCAGCGCGCCGAACGAGCCCTCCACGCGCTCGCTGAAGGTGAAGACGACCTGCCGCGGCGCGGCCGGCAGCACGGCCCCGGACGCCGGGCTCGTCGCCCGCAGCGCCGCGTGCGCCGCCGCCCCGGCCGGCACGGCGCCCACGCCCGCGAGCAGCGCCGCCAGCACGAGCAGCAGCCGGCGGGCGGGGCGGGCGAGCCCCGGACGGAGGCGCCCGCCGGTCACCGCGGGGCCCGGACGGGCGTGCCCGGAAGGACGGGGAGGGCGATGACCGACGCCGCGGGCGGGGCGGCGGGACGACAGGGGATGCGGAGCACGGAGACCTCGGGTCGCGCGGAGCGACGACGCCCGAGCCCGGACGCCGACGGCGTCGAGCGTCGCACCGGCGAACCGTACCGACCGGCCCCACCGCCCGTCCCCACGGGCTATCGTGCCCGCATGCGCACCGGGCGAGCGACAGGCGGCGGGCCGTGGTGGCGCTCGCGCGCCGCGCGGGCGGGCGGCGGCCTGGCCGTGCTCGCCGCGGCCGGCGCGGTCGCGGTGGGGGCGACGGCCGACGACGGCCGGCCCGCCCCGCAGCTGAAGGGCTGGGCGCTCGCCGGCGCGGCGCTGCCCGTCCCGGTCGACGACGCGCTCCCGGCCGCGCCGCCCCCGCAGGCCACGGCCGCCCCGGGGAGCGACGACGCCGCGCCCGACGCGCCGCCCGACGCGGGGTCGTCCTCGGCCCCGCCCCCGGACACGCTGCCCTCCGGCGCCCCGTCCGACGACGCCGTGAAGGCCGAGCTGCGCCGCGCGCTGCGCTCCGCGGGCGGCGACGACACCGAGCAGCTCGTGAGCGCCGCGACCGTCGGCGGCGACGGGCTGGCGTCCGTGCCGCCCGACGCGCCCGGCAAGGTCGCCGCGATCATCCGTGCCGGCAACCAGGTGGCCCGCAAGCCGTACGTCTACGGCGGCGGCCACGGCCGGCTGGCCGGCGAGATCTGGCAGGACAGCGCGTACGACTGCTCGGGCTCGATCTCGTTCGCCCTGGCCGCCGCCGGCCTGATCGACGCGCCGATGACGTCGGGCGCGCTCGCCGCGTGGGGCAAGCCCGGGCCGGGCCGCTGGGTGACGATCTACGCCAACGACGGCCACACGTTCATGACCGTCGCGGGCCTGCGCTTCGACACGAGCGGCCGGCAGCAGACGGGCTCGCGCTGGCAGACGGCGTCGCGGAGCACCGCCGGCTTCCGCGTCGTCCACCCGCCGGGGCTCTAGCGCGCGCGGTCGCGCAGCTCGACGACCCGGCCGCCGAGCGTCGAGACCAGCAGCCGGCCGTCGCGGTCGACCGCGTAGGACGTCTGGTTGGGCACGCGGACGCCCTCGCGCCGCATCGTCGCCCCGCCGCCGGCGTCCGCCGGGATCGACCACACGATCCCCGAGCAGATGTCGCCGAAGACGTAGCGGCCCCGCAGCGCGCGCGGGCCGTCCCCGCCGCGCAGCGCCAGGCCGCCCGTCGCCGAGCAGCCGTCGCGCTGGGTGTACGAGGCGATCGGCCAGGACAGCGTGCCGGTCCGGGACAGTCGCCGGTTCTGCTGCTCGCGGCCGCCCTCGAACGCCGCCCAGCCGAAGTTCGTCTCGGCCCGGCCACGCAGGCGGCGCGCCGGGATGCGGTCGATCTCCTCCGTCTGCTGCTCGGCGGAGTCGCGGCCCGCGTCGGCGACCCACAGCGCCCCGGTGCGCGCGTCGAAGCTCAGCCGCCAGGGGTTCCGCAGCCCGAGGGCGACGCGGCGCCAGCGCGGGCGGTCCTCGGCCGGGTCCATCCGCAGGATCTTCCCGAGCGGCGAGCGCGGATCCTGGGCCTTCTGCCGCGGGTCGAACGCCGACCCGCCGTCGCCCATCCCCAGGTACAGCAGGTCGTCCGGTCCGACGACCAGCTCGCCGCCGTTGTGGTTGGCGTACGGCTGCTCGACGCGGAGCACCGGCCGGGCCGACAGCGGGTCCACGTGCCCGTTGCGCACGCGGTAGATCGCGACCTGGCTGTCGCCCTCGGTGTCCGTGTAGTGCACGGCCACGCGCGGCTCGCGGGCGTAGCCGGGCAGGAAGGCCAGGCCCAGCAGCCCCTGCTCCTCGCTTCGCAGCACCGTGCCGCGGATGTCCAGGAACGGCGCGCCCTTCGCCGGGCGCGCGCCGTCGAGCCAGCGGGCCGTGCCGCGCTGCTCCAGGACGAGGATGCGCCCGCGGGCGCCGGGCTCGCGCACCAGCTCCACGGCGCGGCGGAACTCGGTCGCGACCGGCCGCACCCGCAGCGTGGGGGCGTCGAGGACCCGCTGGGGCGACAGCTGGGCCGCGGCCGGCGGCGTCGGTCGGGCGGGCGCGGACGCCGGCTCCTCGCCGCACCCCGCCACGGCCGCCGCCGCGAGGGCGAGCAGCGGCAGCGTTGCGGCGGGGGCCCGGGACATCGACGGCGAGCATACGCCGGGGCGTCCGCCCGGCGGCGTGCGGCGGGGCGCCCGCCGCCCGGCCGCCCGCGACCGATGAGTTCCCGCGGCCGACCCGGTCCCAGGAGCCGACAGGGCGGCGAGCCCCGCCGCCCGCAGCCGAGGAGCACCCGTGCGCCCCATCGTCCCCAACCTCTGGTTCGACACGCAGGCCGAGGAGGCGGCCGCCTTCTACACCAGCCTGTTCCCCGCGTCGCGGATCGTGACGACGGTGCCCTACGGCCCCGCGGGCCCCGGCCCGGAGCGGTCGACCATGCTCGTCGTCTTCGAGCTGCAGGGGCAGCGCTTCACCGCCATCAACGGCGGACCGCAGTTCCCGTTCACCGAGGCCGTGTCGTTCGAGATCCCCTGCGCCGACCAGGCCGAGGTCGACCGGCTGTGGGACGCCCTGACCGCCGACGGCGGCGAGGAGGGTCGCTGCGGCTGGTGCAAGGACCGCTTCGGGCTCTCGTGGCAGGTGGTCCCCGACGGGCTCGAGGAGCTGATGCGCGGCGGCGACCCGGAGCGGGTCCGCCGCGCGACCCGGGCGATGTTCGCGATGCGCAAGCTCGACCTCGCCGCCCTGCGCGCCGCCGCGGACGGCGAGCCCGCCTGATCCGTCCCCGCCGCCCGGTGGCCGCCTAGAAGGCGACGACCGCGGTGCTCTGGCGGACGGTGGCCGGGTCCGCCGCGTTGCCGGCCAGGTCGGTCGACGCGGACGACGGGCTCCAGCCCAGGCGGACCGCCCCGACGGCCGAGGTGCCACCCGAGCCGCTGCGCGCGCCGAGGGTGATCGTCAGCTCCGTCGCGCCGTTCACGGTGGCGGCGGTGGCCGTCGCCGCGAAGCGCAGGCTGTCGAAGATCGTGACCCAGGAGCCCGAGCCGAGGTCGACGGGCCCGATGTTCGGCGTCGGCCCCGTGCCCGTCGCGACGAACGACAGGGCGTCGTCGCTGGAGCCCAGCCAGCCGCCGGCGCCGACCTGCACGGTGAACGCGGGGCTCGTGCCGCCCGTCCAGCCCTTGAGGATCGAGCCGAGCTGCATGGGCTCGGAGTAGCGGAGCGTCAGGGTGTCGCCCGCGTCCAGGCGGCCGGCGACGCCGCCGCTCACGTTCGTCGTGCGGATCGAGACGCCGGTCGGCCGGATCGTGTCGGCGACGACCTGGCGGCCCGTCACGACGGCGCTCGTCGTCGCGTTGCCGGCGGCGTCGACCGCGACGGCGCGCAGGTCGTAGCTGCCGACGGCGGCCGCCCAGGTGCAGGCGTAGGGGGCGCTGGTCTGGGTGCAGACGTCGGTCCAGGATCCGGTGCCCGCGGCGGCGCGCTGGATCGTCACCTTCGCGACGCCCGAGCCGGCGTCGTCGGCGGACGCGGTCAGCGTGACGTTGCCGGCCGCAAGGGGCGTGCCCGGGTCGGCCAGGGCGACGGTCGGCGCGGTGTTGTCGACGAGCCGGCCGGTGACCGGGTCGCTCGTGGCGCGGTTGCCGGCGGCGTCGGTGGCCACGGCGCGGACCTTGTAGCGGCCGTCGGCCACGCGGCTCGTGTCCCAGGAGCAGGCGTAGGGGGCGGCCGTGGCGGTGCAGGCGTCGGCGTAGGCGGTCGAGCCCTCGGGGGCGACCTGGAGGACGACGGACGCGACGCCGGAGCGGGCGTCGCTCGCCGACGCCGCCAGCGTGACCGTGCCGCGCAGGCTCGCGCCGGGATCCGTGACGGCGACGGTGGGCGGCACCCAGTCGTTCGCCGCGGTGACGGCGTTGCCCGGGTTGGCGCGGTGGCTCGCGTACGTCGCGCCGGACGGGGTGACGGAGGCGGCGGTGCCCACCAGGGCGAGCAGCCCGAGCGCGACGGCCGCGCGGCGCTGCGCGGGCGTCAGGTCGGGGGCGAGGTGGCGGCGACGGGAGGACATCGGCGGTACGGGAGGGATGGTGCCGCCGGCGGCTGGCAGCGGCACGTCGGCGAGGTATGCGACCGGTATCGGTCCGCTCCCCCGGGTGATCGGCCGGACGGGCCGGGGCCACAGGCCGCGGAGCGATCGGCCGGACCGGCCGGACCCGGGCGGCGTGGTCACGCGTCGGGCGCATGGGCCCTCAGGGCCGCGGAGCGCCCCGCGGGCGGTCCGGGCCGGCACGCCGCGCGACGCGCGGTGGGGCCGGCCTCAGGCGGCGCGCAGCCGGCTGCGCAGGCCCCGCCGCGGGCGGGCGTCCCCCGCCGGCTCGTCGCCGGCGCTCGGGGCCGCCGGAGCCTCGTCGCGACGCGTCCGCTCCTCCTGCGCCTCGCGCCGGGCGTCGCGCAGCAGCCCGACGAGCAGCAGCAGCGCCACGCCGGCGGCCGGGACGCCGAGCAGCACCATCCGCACCTGCCGCACGGACAGCGCCGAGATCGCGTAGCCCAGGTACGGCACGCCGAAGCGCACGACGGCCTGGCGCGGCGCCTCGAGCGAGAACGTCCACGGGTCGGCGGCGGCGTTCGCGTCGCCCTTCGTGCGGAAGACGGTCTGCCCGCCCGGGCCGGGCGTCATCGCCGCGATGCGGTGGGTGACGAGGTCCTGCGGGCTCGCGCCGGCCGGCGGCGCGTAGGTGATGACGTCGCCCACGCGCAGCGCCGCGACCGGCTTCTCGCGGGTGTAGACGATCGACCCGGTGTCGTACGTCCCCGTCATCGACCCCGAGACGATCACGTAGCGGTCGAAGCCGAGCAGCGGCGGCAGCAGCATCGCGGCAGCGAGCACGACGGCGACGAGGCTCGCGGCCCAGCCGGCCACGCGGAGCGGGGTGACGCGGCGGCGCGGGCGGGGACCGGCGGAGACGGCGGCGGCGTAGTACATGGCGGTGACGGTCCGGTGGGGAGGCGGCGCGGGACGGCGTCCCGGCGATGGAGCCAGCATCCGCCCGCCGGGTCGCAGGTGCGGGTCGCGGTCGTGTCGTCGCCGTATCGACGTTTCGCAACGCTCGCGGCCCCGGTGCGCGACGCCCGGCCGCAGTCCGGGACGGCGCGCGCTCCGGGGCCCCGCCGTCGGCCGCCGGGGTGCCCGGCGGGGTCGGGGGCTACGCTCGGCGGGTGCCGTCACCGCCGCCGCCGCTGCCGCCCGCCGACCTGCGCCTGGCCGACCTGGCCGGTCGCCGCGTGGGCGTCTGGGGCGCGGGACGGGAGGGGGCCGCCGCCCTGCGTGCGCTGGCGCGGCACGCGCCCGGGGCCAGCGCGGTGGTCGCCACGTCGACCCCGCCGCCGGCGGACGCGCCGCCGCTGCCCCCGGGCCCGGACGGCCGGCCCGTCGCGTGGCTCCACGGCGAGCCGGGCCTCGACGCCCTCGCCGCCTGCGACGTCGTCATCCGCTCCCCCGGGGTGCCCGTCCGCGGCGCCGAGGCCGACCGGGTGCGCGCCCGCGGCGCCGTCGTCACCACCGGCACCGCCCTGTGGCTGGCGGAGCGCGCGGGTCGCGAGACCGTCATCGGCGTGACGGGGACGAAGGGCAAGAGCACCACGAGCTCGCTGCTGCACCACCTGCTGGGAAAGGCGGGCGTGCCGAGCCGCCTGGCGGGCAACATCGGCCGCCCCCTGCTCGACGAGCTGGCGCCCGCGCAGCCGCCCGAGGCGTGGGTGCTCGAGCTGTCGAGCTACCAGCTGGCCGACCTGCCGCGCGCGCCCACGATCGCGGTCGTCACCAACCTGCTGCGCGACCACCTGCCCTGGCACGGCGACGAGGCGACGTACCACGCCGACAAGCTGCGGATCCTGACCGCGGGCGACGGGCCGCGGCTGGCGGTCCTGTCCCACGCGGACCCGGGGCTGCGCGCCGCCGCGGACGACCTGGCGTGCCCGGTCCTGTGGGTCGACGAGGAGCACGGCCTGCACGTCGCCGGCGGTCGGGTGCTCGACGGCCCGCACGTGCTGTGCCGCGTCGACGAGCTGCCGGTCCGCGGCGTCATCGGGGCACGGAACGTGTGCGCCGCGCTCGAGTGCGTGCGGGCGCTCGGGCACGAGATCGGTGACCTGGCGGGCGCGCTGCGCGACTTCGCGACGCTGCCGCACCGGCAGGAGGTCGTCGGCCGCCGCGCCGGCATCACATGGGTGGACGACTCGATCTCGACGACGCCCGAGGCGGCGATGGCCGCCGTCGCCGCGTTCGCGCCCGGCCCCGTCGTGCTGCTGGCCGGCGGCGTCGACCGCGAGCAGGAGTACGGGGCGCTCGCCGCCGCGCTGGCCGCGGGCGAGGTCCCGACGGGCGCCATCGGCGAGCCGCCGGTGCCGGTGCACGTGGCGGGCGTCGTCGCGCTGCCGGGGACGGGGCCGCGGCTGGCGGACGCGCTGCTCGCCGCCGGCGCCACCGTGCCGGTGCGGACGGTCGAGGGCACGGACCCGGACGCCGTCACCCGGGACGCCGTCGCCGCGGCCCGCGAGCTCGCCACGCCCGACGCGACGGTCCTCCTCTCCCCCGCGGCGCCGAGCCACAACGTCTTCCGCGACTTCGAGGACCGCGGCGCGCGCTTCGCCGCCGCGGTCGCCGCTTTGCCGGACGCCTGACGGGCGACCCGGCGGGGCGGCTACAGCGCCAGGGCGAGCGCCCCGGCCAGGTCGCCGCGCGGCTCGGCGGCCACCCCGCCCAGGCCCAGCCAGCCGGCCATCCGCCGCAGCTCGTCCGCGAGCTCGGCGGCGACGTGGCCCTGGTCGATCCCGGCCTCGCCGTGCGCGGCCTGCACGCGCAGCACCCCGGCGGCGCGGTCGCTCTTCAGGTCGACCCGGGCGACGAGCCGGTCGCCGAGCAGGAACGGCAGGACGTAGTAGCCGTGGACCCGCTTCTCGCGCGGCACGTAGATCTCGAGCCGGTAGCGGAAGCCGAAGAGGGCCTCCGTCCGCGGGCGGTGGAAGATCAGCGGGTCGAAGGGCGCCAGCAGGGCGCGGGCGTCGACGCGGCGCGGGCGCGCCGCCTCGGCGTGCAGGTACGCCGCGCGGCGCCACCCGGCCACCGCGACGGGCAGCAGCTCGCCGCTCGCCACCAGGTCGGCGATCGCCGGCTTCGCCTGCTCGGGCGACAGGCGGAAGTAGTCGCGCAGGTCCTGCTCCGTCCCCACGCCGTGCGCCCGCGCCGCGATCCGCACCAGCTCGCGGCGCGCGTCCGCGGGATCGGGATCGGGCGCGGCGGCCACCTCGGGCGGCAGCACCCGGTCCGTCAGGTCGTAGCGCCGCTCGAACTGCGGGGTGCGCCCCGCCGAGCTGACGCGGCCGACGAAGAACAGGTACTCCAGCGCACGCTTGACCGCCGACCAGTTCCAGGCGTAGCCGTTGCCCTGGCGCGGCCCGAAGCCGTCCGTCTCCAGCCGCCGCTCCAGCTCGACGGCGGTCAGCGGGCCGTGCGCGGCGATCTCCTCCTCGACGAGCGCCAGCAGCTCCGGCTGCTCGCCCGCGCGGCGGATCATGCCCCAGCCCTCGTCGTGGATCCGCGCCATGCGCCAGCGCAGCAGGCGGTGCGTGGCGGGCGGAACGAACGACGCCTCGTGGGCCCAGTACTCCACGAGCCGCCGCGGCCGCCGGGCGGTGGCGCGCTCGAGCAGCGTCAGGTCGTACGGCCCCAGACGCGAGTACACCGGCAGCAGGTGCGCGCGGGCCAGGACGTTGACCGAGTCGATCTGCAGCAGCCCGACGCGGTCGAGCACGCGCTGCAGGTGGGCCGTCGTCGGGCGCGCGGGTGGCCGGCGGTGGTGGCGGTCGGCGAAGCCCTGCGCGGCGAGCGCGATGCGCCGGGCCTCCGCCGCCGAGATCCGTCCTGCCGCCCCGGCCGCCATCGCGGCGATGCTAGCCGCCGCCGCGGCGGCGGCGCCGGCGCGGCCTCAGCCCGCGGCGGGCGCGTCGGGGCGCAGCGCGTCCAGCCCGCGGCGCCACAGGGCGATCACGTCGATGTCGGGCGGGATGCGGCCGCGCAGCTCCTGGTCGATCACGCCGTGGCCGAAGCACCACAGCGCGGTGAACGCCATGCGGTCGTCGCCCGTGACGCTCCGCAGCGGCACGCCGGCGCGCTGCCCGGCGGCCTGCAGCTCGGGCTCCTCGCCGATCGGCTGCTCCATGATCAGGCGGTACAGGTGGGGGTGCGCCAGCGCCCACTCCCGCTGCGCCATCGCGCCGGCCCACAGGCGGTCGTCGGCGGCGTCCATCGCGGCGGCGATCGTCGCGGTCAGCTCGCCGAGCGCCTCGATCACGATCGCGTTGGTGATCGCGCGCTTGTCCGTCAGGTGCTTGTACAGCGACGGGGCCTGCACGCCGAGCCGGGCGGCGATCAGGCGCATCGACAGCCCGTCGGGTCCCTCGCTCTCGAGCAGCTCGCGGGCGGCGCGCACGATCTCCTGCGCGCGGGGGGACAACGGGGTCTGGGCGGTCATGGAGCGAGGACGGCGACGGCGGCGTCGCGCAGGTCGGAGGGAAGGTCGGCGAGCGCCGCCTCGTCGAGGACGTACGGCGGGGCCAGCTCGGCCGGATGCACCGTCGGACGGTCGTCCAGGTGCTCGGCGCGCAGGCGACGCACGACGGCGTGGTCCGCCCACGCCCCCTGTGCCCCGGGGTGCAGGACGGCCACGTCGGCGGGCGCCTGTCCGGCGATCAGGCGCATCGCGACGAGCGACTCCGCCTCCTCGCCGACGCACTCGAACGGCTTGTGGTGGCGGAGACCGGCCAGGTCGCAGAAGCCCGCGTACTGCGTCTCGTCGTCCAACATGTCGACCCCGAAGATCGACCGGAGCGCGTCGGGCTGAAGCTCGGGCGCGAGCGCCAGGAACACGAACCGGCACTTCGGGCAGTCGCCGCACCAGTGCGAGCGGCGGCGCGCGGGGTCCAGGCGGAAGACCGTGTTGCAGGACGTGAAGTGCGGGTGGTACTGCGTCAGGCGGCTGAACGCGCGGGCGATCGCGAGCTCGCTGGCGGGGCGCAGCACGGAGCGGTAGTCCAGGCCCGTGGCGACCTCGGCCGCGAGCAGGTCCCGGTACGCCGTCTCGAACGCCGCGCCCTTGCTCCACTGGTGGTTGACGTCGAGCCCGTCCCACACGAGGTTGCCCTCGGACGCCGACCGCTCGTTCGCCATCGCGACGGCGTCCGCCCCGTGGAGGACCGCCGTCATCAGGGCGATCGTCGAGACCACCGCGGTCACCGGCACGTGCCCGTTGTGGGCGCCGGCGGCGTTGATCGCCCCGATGTTGGGCGACAGGCTGCGCCGCGCGACGGCGTGCGGCAGGCCGCTCGCCTGCACGCAGCGGACGATCGGCTCGGCGCGACCGACCGAGAACGGCAGCGCCTCGCGGCCCGCCCGGCGCACGACCTCGAGCGCGACGACGGAGTCCTTGCCGCCGCCGATCGGCACGAGCGTGCGGCCCGTGGCGTCCAGCGCCACCGGCGCGGCGGGCGCGGCCTCGGCGGCCGCGGGCCACGCGCCGCGCTCGCGCACGTCGATGCCGTTGCGGTAGGCGAACTCGCCCAGGCCGAGGGTGTAGACCTCGCGCAGCAGCGCCCGCAGCCGCGGCGACGGGGCGTCGCCGCCGGCCAGGTCGCCCGTGCCGGGCTCGAGCACCATGCGGGCGGGGACCGCCGTCTTGAAGTACGAGACGCCGGCGAGCAGGTGCAGCAGCCGCGCCAGGCGCGCGAGCGTCTCGCGGCGCGCGGGGTCGCGAGGCCACGTCACGCCGTCGAACGCGACCGTCTCGGCGAACGCGACGGCGTCGTCGAGCGCGTAGCGCAGGGTGACCGCGGCGGCCTCCTCGTCGATCTCCACCCCGACGAAGCGGAACGCCGCGAACCCGTCCGGGTCGAACTCGGCGGGCGTCGCGACGGCGGGCAGGGGCGTCTCGCTCACCGTTCGAGGGTACCTGGAGCCCTTCGTCCGCCGGCCGGCGCGCGCGGCTCAGCCGGGCAGGTCCGCCGCCGCCACCTTGCCGGCGGCGCCGCGCGGCAGCGCGTCGTGGAAGCGCACCTCGGCGGGCACCTCGGCGCGCGGCCGCTGCGCCGCGACGTGCGCGCGGGCCTCCTGCGCGGTCAGCATGGCGCCCGGCGCCAGGACGACGTGCGCGACCAGCCGCTCCTCGCCGCCCGGGTCGGGCACGACGGCGACGTCCGCGACCGCGGGGTGCTCGGCTAGCACGTCCTCGACCGCGACGGGGAACAGCCGCTCGCCGCCGGCCACGACCATGTCGTCGGCGCGGCCGAGCACGTACAGCCGGCCCAGGTCGTCCAGGTAGCCCAGGTCGCCCGTGTCCGTCAG
Source organism: Patulibacter sp. SYSU D01012 (assembly GCF_017916475.1). GTDB lineage: Bacteria > Actinomycetota > Thermoleophilia > Solirubrobacterales > Solirubrobacteraceae > Patulibacter. The sequence goes on along the minus strand of NZ_JAFMTB010000003.1, from coordinate 575,583 downwards.
GCCGTCGCGCTGCGGCAGCCGGGTGCCGTCCGTGTAGCGCTGGCTCGTCAGCGGCCCGCGCACGTGGATGCGTCCGACGCGGTGGGTCGGGAGCGGCACGCCGTCCTCGTCGAAGATCCGCACCTGCGTGCCGTACGGGATCCGCCCGGCGGTGCCCGGCGCCGCGCGCAGGTCGTCCGGCCCGGCGACCGCCGCCCAGCCCACCTCGGTGGCACCGTACACGGCGTGCAGCCCGGGCCCGTAGGCCGCCGTCCAGCGCCGCGCGACGTCGCCCGGCAGGGGCGAGCCCGACACCGCGACCACCCGCAGGCGGGAAACGTCGTGGGCCTCGCGCGCCGCCGGGTCGAGGGCGAGGATGCCGCGCAGGTGCGCCGGGACGGCCGCCAGCACGTCGGCGTCGTGCCGCGCCGCCGAACGCAGCAGCCCGTCCGGGTCGGCGTCGCGGCGGAGCACCACCGTGCCGCCCAGGAGCAGCGTGGCGATGAGGTTGGCGTACCCCCAGGCGTGGAACAGCGGCGGGGCGACGAGCACGGTGCTCCCGTCGCGGTACGGCAGCCGGTCCAGGAACGAGACCGCGGCGTCCAGGCCGATCCGGCGGCGCCGGGTGCCCTTCGGGACGCCCGTGGTGCCCGACGTCAGCAGGACCACCCGCCCGGGGGCCTTCGGGTGGGCCAGCGCGCGGCCGGCGCCCTCGACGATGAGCTCCTCGAGCGCCCGCACGCCGGGCCGCGGCGCCGGGCCGGCCCCCCAGGCCGAGACGACGCGCGAGACGACCTGGCTGCCGCCCGCGCCGAGCGCGTCGTCCATCAGGTCGAGCAGGTCCGCGTCGCAGACGAGCGCGGTCGGCCGCTCGCGGTCGAAGACGGCCCGCACCTGCGGCGCCGCGAAGCCGGTGTTGACCAGCAGCGCGTCGGCGCCCGCCTTGCCGGTCGCGACGAGCGCCTCGACGAACCCGCGGTGGTTGCGGCACGCGATCGCCACGCGGTGCCCCTCGACGACGCCGCGGTCGCGCAGCGCGACGGCCAGCGCGGTCGTGCGGGCCTCGAGCTCGGCGTACGTCAGGGCGCGGTCGCCGTCGACGATCGCCAGGCGGTGCGGGTCGCGGACGGCCGCGGCGGCGTACGCGCCCGCGGGCGTCGGGCCCCAGGCGGCCAGGCGGCCCAGCGCGACCGCGGCCCGGTCGGGGCGCAGCGGCCGCAGCGCGCCCGCGCCGCCGAGCACCGCGACGGTCCGCAGCGCCCGGCCCGCGACGGCGGCGGGCCCGGGCACGGACGCGGGCGGCTCCTCGGCCAGCAGCAGCCGCTCGATCGCCCGCAGCATCGCCCGGGTGCGGCGGCGCAGCTCGGGCCGCACGACCGCGCCGGCGAGCGCGCCGGTCATCCCGCCCGGCGGGTTGAAGCCCAGGTGGACGGTCACGCGGGCGCCGTCGCCGTGCGGGCGCACGCGGAGCCCCACCTGCAGGTCGATCCCCGTGACGCTCGTGGCGCCCAGGTCGCTGCCCTCGTTGAGGACCGTCACCTCGAGCTCGCTGCCCAGCTCGGCGGCCCCGACGCGCATGAGCGCCCGGATCCGCGAGCCGACCCGCAGCGGCCCCCCGTCCACCGCCTCGAACGCCTCCAGGCCGGGGGTCGCGCGGACGACGACGCGCGGCTCGACGACGGCGCGCCAGGCGCGTTCGGGCGCGACGGGCAGGTCGATGCGCTCCGTGATCCGCACGGTCAGCCCACCACCGGCAGGCGCCGCCGGCGCGCCAGCTCGCCGAGCATCTCCTGCATCGTCGCGCCGACGTGCGCGAGCACCGCGGCCTCGTCCGGCTCGTCGCCGAACTCCTCCCGCACGTCCACCGGCGGCAGCACCTGCACGACGATCTTCGCCGGGAGGGGGACGTGCCCGAGGGCGTCGCCGACGTTGAGCCCCCACGGCGCGGCGAGCGACAGCGGGAGCGCGTCGACGCCGAGCAGCCGGTCCAGGCGCAGACGGCGCGCCAGCCCCTCGCCCCGGCCGAGGAAGAGCGCCGTCTCCTGCCCGCCGATGGCGACCACCGGCACGATCGGCACGTCGGCCTCGAGCGCCAGGCGCACGACGTCGGTCCGGTCGCCCAGGTCCACGCGCGCCGACCGCCAGCTGGGCCGGTGCGCCTCGCGCTCGCCGCCGGGGTAGACCAGGACGCACGACCCGCTGCGCAGCGCGCGCCGCGCGGCGTCGGGGTCCGCCGGCAGGATCCCCAGGCGGCGCAGCACGCCGAGCCCCGGGTACGCCGACGCCAGGGCGTGGACGAGGACGTGGAGCGGGCGCTCGGGTCCGAAGTGGCTGGCGAACGCGAGCGCGAAGACGAGCGAGTCGGGGGTCATCGTGCCGCCGGAGTGGTTGCCGACGAGCAGCACCGGCGTGTCCCGCGGCACGTGGTGCAGCCCGCGCACCTCGGCCCGGAACCACAGGCTGGCCAGCAGCCACGCCCCGGGCAGGACGTCGCGGACGAGGAAGGGGTCGCGCTCGTCCGGGTCGACGGGCCGCACGCGCGCGCGGAGCAGGCCGGCGACGGTGCGCCGGGCGACGCGCGCCGGGGCCGCCGCGGGACGCAGGGCCGTGCGCGCGACGGTGCCGGCGGCCCCGGCCAGCGGCGCGAGGGCCCCGCGCCCGCGGGAGGGCGTGGTGGTCGTCGGGCGGGCGTGCGGCGGCGCGGACGGCATGCGGGACGGGCGCGGCGGTCGCGGGAGCGTCCGCCGGGCGTGGGGCGGAGCCTATCCGCGCGGCCGCGGCAGGTCGAGCGGCTAGCCGCGGCGCATGAGCCGCCCGACGGCGGCCATCAGCTCGTCCGTGCGCTCGTCGGCGAGCGCGCCCTCCGCGCCCATGACGCAGTGGTGCACGTGGTCGTCCAGCAGCCCCAGGGCGACCTTGTCCAGCGCGGCCTGGACCGCGCCGATCTGCGTCAGGACGTCGATGCAGTACCGCTCGTCCTGCACCATCCCCTCGATCCCGCGCACCTGGCCCTCGATGCGCTTCAGGCGCTTGAGCAGCGCGTCCTTGCTCGCGGAGTAGCCGCGGCCGGCGGGAGCCGCGTCGGGGGCGGCGGGTTCGGGCGTCTGGTTCGTCATGCTCGGGCCTCGGATGCGGGTCGCTCCGCATGATACCCCCTGGGGGTGTAGTAGCGTGTCCTGCGCCATCCATCCCTCGATCCGAGAGGACCCCATGAGCAGCGCCACCCACGAGTACGTCGTCACCGGCATGACCTGCCAGCACTGCGTCGCGTCCGTCCGCGAGGAGGTCGGCGAGGTCGCCGGCGTCGAGGCGGTCGAGGTCGACCTGCCGTCCGGGCGCGTGAGCGTCGTCGGCACGAACGTGGACGACGAGGCCGTCGCGGCCGCCGTGGCGGAGGCGGGCTACAAGGTCGTCGACTGACCGCCGGCGCCGCCCGCGCGGGGGCGGATGTGTGCAGCGTCCACGCCACGGCGCCGGATCGCTCGACGTGGCGGGTCGGCGGGCGTATGCTGGCGCGCATCCGGCGGCCCCCGGCGGCCACCAGGACCGCACCGCCGGCTCCCTCATGACCCCCCACGCCCCTCCCCCCTCGCCCCTCCTCGACGCGAAGCGCCGGCCATGACGCCGGCGCGTCCCGCCCCCGCGCCCGTCTCGCCCGGCGGCCCGCGCCGCTCGGGCGGCGAGCGCGTCGACATCCGCCCCACCGCCGAGCTGCTGCGGGTGTCCGTCGAGCGCGCCGGCATCGACGCCACGTGCGCGCGCTTCCGCCTGTGCCGCCGGCGCCTGGGTGCCATCGTCGCGCTGCGCACGACCCGGGGCACCCACGCGCACTTCCTCGACCGCCGGTGCGTGGAGGACATCCTCACCCACGGCCCCGAGGCGTTCGACGCCCTGCACGTCCCGCTGGACGGCACCCTGCAGGCGCGCCTGACCGAGCTGCTGCAGGCCGAGGGCGCCGACGCCCTCGCGGCGCGCCTGGGGGTGACGCTGCCGCGGGCCGGCCGCTTCGTCGAGCAGCTCGTGCTCGGCCGCGCGGGCAACGGCGCGACCGTCACCCACGTCTGCTCGACCATCGCGGTGGGCGCCGGGATCGACCCCGCCACGCTGCGCGACCACGTCGTGGAGCGCGGCTGGTGCGCCCGCTGCGAGGCCGAGGTGCTCGCCGGCGCCGACGGCGCCTGCCCGTGGTGCGACGCGCCCGTGGGCCTGCCGCCCCGGCGCCCGGCCGGCGGCCCGAGCGCCCGCAGCCGGGCGCGGGCCGCCGCGGCGCGACCGACGCGGGCCCGTCCGGGCCGACGCGGCGCCGTCGGCTCGCCGGGCTGAGATCCTGCGGGGCGTGCGTTCCGGTCGCCAGCGCCTCGCCGCCCTGCTCGTCGTCGTCGCCGCGGTCCTGGCGCTGGCGGCGCTGCCGCTCGACCACCTGCGCCGCACGGCGCAGGCGCGCGCGACGGCCGACCACGCCAGCGCCGTGCTGCGGGAGCCGGTCGTGCAGGACGCGATCGTGGACGGGGCGTCGGACGCCATCGCCGGGGCGATCGCGGCGGCCGGCCTGCCGCCCGACGAGGCGCGCGCGCAGACCGAGCCGATCACCCGCCGCGTCGTCGCGTCGCGGGCGTTCGAGCGCACCTGGCGCTCGTCCGTCCGGGCCGCCCGGGCGCAGGTCTTGGACGGCGACCGCCGACGGATCAGCCTGACCGTGGACGATCTGGGCGTCGCCGCCGCCCGCGCGTCCGGCGACCTGCCGGCGCCGGTCGTCGCGGCGCTCCGCGGGGTCGGCGACGTGCGCGTGGCGAGCTTCGAGCGCTCCCGCGCCCAGGCGCGCACGACCGCCGACGTCTACGCGCTGCGAACGCTGGGCCCGGTCGGCCTGGGCGCGGCCGCGGCGGTGGCCCTCCTCGCGCTGCTGCTCGCCGCGGACCGGCGCCGGATCGTCGTGGGCCTGGGCGCCGCGGCCCTCGTCGTCGGCCTGCTGCTGGTCGGGATCGAGCTGCTGGCGCGGACGCTCGCGCTCGGGGGCGCGGCGCCCGGCGCCGAGCGCGACATCGCGGCCGCCGTGTGGGACGAGGTCCTCGGCGGCCTGCGGACCGTGGCGCTGGTGCTGGCCGCCGTCGGCGTCGCCGTCGCGGTGGGGGCCGCCGCGCTGCGTCCGGCGCGGCCGGTGCGGCGCACCCGCGCCGTGCGCCCGCGCTGAGCCGGGGCGCGGGCTGCGCGTCGGCGACCCGCACCCGGGCTCGCACACAAGGCGTCCGCCGGGCCGGACCAGGCCGGGCCGGCGGGCCGCGTCCCTCGTCGCAGCGGGCGTTTCCGAGCTGGAAACACCCGCATGGGGGGTTCCGGGAAACTCGTGTGGACCCCGCACGCACTGATCTGTAGGTTCTCCCTGCTTTGTCGCTCATCGACGACTTCCAGCGCCAGATCGACGCCCGCCTGAGCGAGCTGCAGCCCGCGTTCGCGGAGTACACCGCCCTGCAGCAGCTGCGCGGCGCGATCGCCAACCTGGACCCGGACGCGGCGGCCGCCCACGTCAGCCTGTTCCCGTTCCCGGTCGGGGGCGCCGACGGCCTGCCGCCCCTGGACGGGCTGCCGGCCGCCGCGACCGCGGCACCGCCCGCGCCGCCGAAGCCGCCCCGCGGCACCGCCGCCCGCAAGCGTCGCGCCGCCCGCTCGGCGGCGGCCGCCGCCGGCTCGGCCCCACAGCCCGTGCGCCCCTCCATCGAGGAGGAGGCCGCCGCGCACGAGCAGCGCGCCATCGACACCGTGGCCGCCGAGCCGGGCCTGACCGCCGTCCAGCTGGCCGAGCGCATGGACGTCGCCGCCAGCGTCCTCTTCCGCCTGCTGCCCACCCTGCAGCGCGAGGGTCGCCTCCGCAAGCAGGGCAAGGGCTACTACCCCGTCTGACGCCCCGAGGATCGCCGCCCCGTGCTCCGCCGCGCCCGCCCACGCCCCCGTCCCCGGACGCCCCGTGCTCGATAGCGACGCCCGCAGCCGGCGCGCCGACCAGCTGCCGCCGGGCCGCCACGGCATCCCGCGCGAGGCGGTGGCGCAGAACCAGCGCGAGCGCATCCTGCGGGCCGTCGTCGACGTCGCCAGCGTCGCGGGCTACGGGCCGATGGTGGTCGAGGACATCATCTCGACGGCCGGCGTCTCGCGGCGCACGTTCTACGACTACTTCCCGAACAAGGAGGCCGCCTTCCTCGAGGCCTACGACCAGGCGGTCGACGAGCTGAAGGCGAAGGTCGGCGCGGCGTACGCGATCGAGGGCACGCTGCACGAGCGCACGACCTGGGCCGTGCACACGCTCATCCAGACGCTGGCGGACGATCCCGCGATGGCCGAGATGGGCGTCGTCGAGGTCCTGGCCGCCGGAGCCGAGGCGGTGGAGCGCCGTTGCGCCGCGATGGAGCGCCTGTCGACGCTGATCACCGACGGCGTGCGCGAGTCGGGGATGGTGCCGGACGACGCCCCGCCGCTGACGGCGCAGACGGTGACTGGCGGCATCCACGAGGTCATCTACTCCCGCGTCCTCCACGGCGAGCTCGAGCGCCTGCGCGGCGAGGTGCCGGACATCGTGCAGACGATCTTCCTGCCGTACGTGGGCCGCGAGGGCGCGGCCGAGGCCCGCGACGCGGCCGAGGCGTTCCTCGGCCAGCGCCTGGCGCCGCCCGCCGCGGCGGCGGAGGCCTGAGCGCTCCCGTCCCGCGGCCCCGCGTCGGCCGGTCCCGCCCGCCTCGCCGCCACCGGACCGCCGCGAGGAGAGACTGAGGTCGGCGGCCGGTGGCGTGCGGGCGTGATGGTGCGGGAAGCGCGGCCGGAGCGACCGCGGTCCCCCGCACGGCGGAGGGGACGACACGCGGCGCCCGTAGGGTGGACACCGTAACCCGGGCGCCCCGCGCGCGCAAGGCCCCACCCTGCCGGTTAGCCGGCCCGGCCCGCCCGCCGAAGCGGCCCGCCCGCCGGACCGCGCGGCGGCCTCAGCGCTTGCCGCGGCCGGCGCCCTTGCGGCGGATGGCGTACTTCGACGCCTTCTCCGGCACCGTCGGATTCTCGATCTTGCCCAGTCGGCCGATGAGCGTGTCCCACTGGCTGGGCTTGAGCGCCGAGCGCGCCTGCTCGCCCAGCACCGGATCCGCCGTCTGCTCGACGTGGAAGCCGACGTGGATGTGGTCGGCGTGGTCGGGCAGCGCCAGCACGTTGTCCGCGCCACCGAAGTCGGACGGCGTCATCAGGCTGATGATCTGGTGCGGCTTCATCGTGCCCTGCAGCGCGAGCAGCTGACGGATGACGTCCGCCGTGATCGAGCCCGGGCCCTGGGTGGCGGGCGAGATGACCTTGCCGTCCACCGCCGCGATGTCGACCGCGTTGCCGGAGTCGTGCTCGGACAGGTTGCCGGACGTGGTGATCGACCCGGGGCGCCGCAGCGACGAGATCGTCAGGCGCCGGCCGCTGGCCGACAGGTACGCGAGCGTCGCCAGGACGCGGCGATCGACGAGACCCTGCCGGATCTGCTCGCGCCCGCGCTCGTAGATGTCGATGCGGTCGTCGGCGAGCACCCGGCGCTCGAGCTGCGCCTTGCTCATGAGCAGCACCTGCCCGGCGCTCGCGCCGCCCTGGCCGGCGGCGAACATCGCGCCGCCGTTCTTCGCCCCCAGCACCGAGCTGGACGCGAGCAGGCGCCAGCCCTCGAGCAGCGGCTTCGGGTCGACCCGCGGCGCGTTGCGTCCGGCGGGTCGCACCTCGAACGTCATCGCCGCGCGCTTCGGGTCGTCCTCGCCGTCCTTCGCGGCCCCGACGGTGCCCAGGACCGTGCCGCCGGTGACGCGGGTGCCCTCGCGCAGCGGCCGCGTGGGACCGGTCTCCCGCTCGTGGACCGGACGCGGCGCGGCCGGCTCCTCGGTCTGCGGCGTCGGGGTGGGCGTGGCCGAGGGATCGCCGGCGGCCAGGTCGCCCGGGACGGTCGCGGCCGGGGCGGGGTCCGGAGCGGCGGGGTTCGCGCGGACGCGGTCGTCGCCGCCGTCGGTCGCGACCGGTCCGCCGGCCGCGGGACCGGGCGTGGCGGGCAGGGCGTCCGGGTCGGCCGGCGCTCCGGACCGGCCGTCGCGCCGGTCGCCGCCGTCAGCTGCCGCCGGGCGGCGTGCGTCCCCGTCCGCGGGCGCGGCGGCATCCCCCGGCGCGGCGTCGGTCGCCGCGCCCGCGGGCTCGCCGCCGCGCTCCTGCCGCCCGGCGGTCGCAGCCGCGGTCGGCTTGGGGTCGCGCGGCTCGTCCTCCGCCGCCGGGTGCTCCTCGTCGGCGGCGTCGGCGCCGGCGGCGGGCACGCGCGCGGCGAGCGATCCCAGGTGGCCGTACGTGTAGCGGTTGCCGTAGACGTCGCGCAGGCGGACGAACCGGCCCAGGCGGTCGCTCTCGCCCAGCCCGACGACGGTGCCGTCCTGGACGGCGACCGCGTCTGTGCCCGGCGCGGTGCGGATCGCGATGCTGCGGCGCGGGCCCTCGTCGGCGCGGTCGTCGCCGTCCGTGTCGAGGGCCGTGCTCTCGGGCGCGTCGCCGTCGGTCACGGCGGCGGCGTCGCCGAGGCTCGCGCGGTCCTCGCCCTCGGCGACGGGGAAGACGCCCTGGGTCAGGCCGGTCAGGCTGGAGACCAGGTCGGCGGGCAGGCCGCTGATCAGCCGCGCGCGCAGCAGGACGGAGTCGACGTACCAGTCGGCGTGGTTGTAGGCGAAGACGGCGCGGCGCACGTCCTGCTCGGCGCCGGCGGCCTTCAGGTACCGCGCGGCGGCGAAGATCGCGTCGACGGGGTTGTACGGGTCGGCCTTGCCGTCGCCGTTGGCGTCGACCCCGTACATGTTCCAGGTGGCCGGCATGAACTGCATCCAGCCGAGCGCACCGGCGGACGAGACGTTCAGGTTGCGGCCGTAGTTCGTCTCGATCTCGTTGATCGCGGCGAGCAGCTCCCAGCGCACGCCGTACTGCACGCCGGCGGCCTGGTAGATCGGCAGCAGGAACGGCGGGATCTGGAAGCGGTTGAGGAAGAGCCCCGGCACCGCGACCGGCGGCGTCAGCAGGTTCTCCCCCGCGGACGGCACCACCGGGGTGGCGTCGCCGGCGGGAGCCTCCGGCGTGGCCGGCCCGGTCGTCTGCGCCGCCTGCTGCCGCTCCCGCGCCTCCGCGCGCTGCTCGCGCTTGCGCTCCCGGGCCTTGCGCTTGGCGGCCCGCTCGGCGCGGCGCTTCGCGGCCCGCTGCGCGCGGCCGCTCTGCCGCGGCGCGTCGTCCGTCGTCGGCGCCGCGTCGGGGGCGTCGTCGGCCCCCGCGTCACCCGAGCTCACGCGGTCCCCGACCCCGTGCGCCGTACCCGTGTGGTCCTGCTTCGTCGTGCCCGACGACGAGGACGCGGCGCCGCCCTTCGACGCCTGCGGCTTCGACGGCTTCTGCGCGCTCGACTCGGGGACGAGCGGCTCCGTCCGCGTGATCGGGTCGTCCGCCGGCATGTCCGGCGCGGGCGCGACGTTGGGCGTGGTGGCCGGCTGAGCGGCGGGGGCCGGGGCGGGCGTCGTCGCCGGCGCGGCCTCCTGAGCGCCCGCCACCGCGGGCGCACCGAGGAGCCCGGCCGCGACGGCCGCCGCCACGACCCCGTTCGTCGGGCGCGACGCGCTCACCGGCGGGTCTCCTGGTCGGAGGTCGACGGCGCGTCCTTCGCGGGCGGATCGGCCTTGAGCTGCGGGAACACGGTGGAGAACCCGGGGTAGGTGCCCTGCTGGACGCAGCCCGGGCGCGGGCTGTCGCGGCCGGTGGTCCGGAAGGCGCTCGGGAGCAGGCGCTCGAGCCCGCCGAGGTTGTTCGTCTCGGTCGGGGGCAGCGGGTCGGTGTTCCCGCAGGTGCGGCTGTCGAGCGTCTTGAGCCCCGTGGCGAGGTCCTTCATGCCGCCCGGCGCCATGTAGGGGTTGCTGCGGCTCTGGCCGGGCACGTACTGCTGGTAGCCCATGCCCTGCGGCGACAGCGTCACGCTGGCGCGCACCTCATGCATCCTCCCGGCCCGCGGAGTGGACAGTCCTCGCTGCGTCGCCGCGGAGACGTTCGCGACGAAGGACGTGAAGTCCTGCTTGTTCTGCCCCAGGTAGCGCAGCAGCGGGTTGACGGTCCGCGTGAACGGCACGAACGCGTCGAGCACCGGCGGCATCTGGTCGAGGATGCGGTCGAACGCGGGCAGCCCCTGCTTCGACGCCGAGACGACGGGGTCCAGACGCTTCATGAACGCCTCGAGGTCGGGCGTCAGGCGGTTGACCGCGTCGAAGCTCTTCGCCAGCTGGGTCGCCGCGGGCTGCAGCCGCTCGACGACGGGCACGGCGCGGTCCCCGAGGCGGGTGACGGCCGGCAGCGTCCGCGAGGCCTCGCGCTCGAAGGCCGGCAGCGCCTCGAAGACGGCGGCGAGCTCCTTGTTGCGCTGGCCGATGGTGCGGAAGGTCTTGTCGCCCTCGCTCACCAGGCGGCGCAGCTCGCCCTGGCGGGCGGTGAGCGCCTCGAAGACGTCGGCGGTGCCCGAGACGGACTGGGTGACGGCCGAGCCCTGCGCGTCGATGGTGGCGCTCAGCTCGGAGAGCTCGTCGATCAGGCCGGGGAACTCGCCGAGGGCGGCGTTCAGGTCGTCGCCGCGACCGTTCAGCGCCGCCGCCTGCGTCTGCATCCAGGTGCGGAACGCCGCGCGCGTCTTGTCGTCGAACGTCCGCAGCAGCTCGTCGAGCTCGACCGTCGGCTCGACGGCCGACGCGGCCAGCTTGCCGTTCTCCGGCAGCGGGCCGGTGCCCGCGGACCGGTTCGGCGCCAGCTCGACGAACGTCTCGCCCAGCAGCGTCTTCGAGCGCAGCGTGGCGCGCGCGGCCTTCGGGATCGGCGCGTACTTCTCGTCGAGCTGGATCGTGGCCCGGGTCTGGTTGCCGGGCACGGTCTCGAGCGCGACGACCTTGCCGACCGTGACCCCCGAGATGCGGACGTCGGCCTGCTGCGCCAGCTGCGCGGCCTCGGGGAACGCGACCTGGAAGCGGTAGCCCTTCGGCGACAGCGGCACGGGGCCGCCGAACGAGATCCAGAGGAAGAGGAGCGCCCCGAAGGAGAAGAGCGCGAAGCCGATCATGGCGATCAGTCGCGGGAGTGTCGGGATCGTCTTGATCACTTCGTGTAGTTCCCCTGCGGACAGGTGGGCTCGAACGCCGGGGTGTTCAGCAGACCGAGCATCGCCGTGATCGTGGGATTCGACGTGGTGGTCTTCGGGTCCGCGAAGTTGATGTAGTTCGCCAGGAGGTTGAGCGTGCCGCACTCGTAGCGCACGACCGCGCGGCGCAGCGGCCCGACCGCGTCCTGCGTGGACAGCGCCGAGTTCGTGTTGTGGCCCGCCCAGGGCAGGTAGAAGAGGTAGCTCTGGTCCTTCGCCGTGTTGCCCGGCGGGTCGTAGGCCATGGCGTCGAACAGCGCGTTGAGGACCCTCGTGAAGCGGTTGAGGTCCGGCGTCGCCTTCTCGAGCTTCGCCACCGCCGGCTGCAGCCGCCGGGCCGTCGGCTGCGCGTCGCGCGCGAACGGCCGCAGCTGGTTCTTCAGGACCGGCGTCGTCTTCTCGAGCATCGGCTCGAGGTCCTTCAGCGCCGGCGCGAGGCCCTGCGTGGCCGGCCGGATCTTCGGCAGGCCCTGCGAGAGGGTCGTCGACAGGCGGCCGGCCTTCTGCAGCGCGGTCGTCGTCGTCTCGAGGGCGTCCGGCAGGCGCCGGATCGTCTCGCCCAGGTTCTCGTTCTGCGCGGCGAAGCGCGAGAACATCGCGTCGTTGCTCTTCACGAAGCGCGCCAGCTGCGCGTCCGAGCTGCCGAGCTCCTTCGTGATCCGGCCCAGGTTGGTGACCAGGCGGCGGGTGAGCTGGCCGCGGGTGGCGAGCAGCTCGCTCGCCTTCGCGGCGTTGCGCGAGAGCGGCTCGAAGCGCCGCAGGTCGCGGGCCAGCGCGCGGCCGCCCTTCCCGCCGAGCGCCGTGCCGGCCTCGCCGAGCAGGGCGCCGAGCTGGGCCCGCGTATCGGCGTCCAGGTTCTGGATGATCTCGTCGAAGTTGACGTCCGGGTTGGTCGCCTCGACGCCGAGGGTGGCGCCGTCCTTCAGCGGCCGGCCCGCGGCCTTCGTGCCCGGGTCGAGCTCGACGATCATGTCCTTCAGCGGCGTCTTCGGCCGCAGGAGCATCGTCGCGTCGGGGTAGATCCGCGAGTGGTCCTCGTCGATCTTCAGGCGCACGACGGCCTGCCCCTGGTCCAGGCGCACGCCGTCGACCTTGCCGACGGTCACGCCGGCGATCGTGACGGCCTGGCCCTGCCCGGGCATGACGCCGGCGGCGCGCTCGAAGCGCGCGTCGACGTAGAAGTACTTCTTGCCGAGCACCGGCATCCACGTCGGCGGCGAGACGTTCTGCCGCGAGAAGATGTAGCCCGCGATCACCACGCCGAGGAGCGCGATGAGCAGGATGAAGGCGACCTCCTTGATGTGGCCGCGCCAGCCGCTCGTCATCGACCGCTCCCGTTCACGCTCAGGTTCGGCACGGGCGGTGCTGGCGCGCTCGGGCGCGATCCGTCGCCGGGGCCCCGGCTCGCCGGGCCGTTGACGTCCGGCACCGGGTTCGTGTAGCAGCGCTTGTCCGCGCGGATCGGGGGCGCCTGGCCACCGTACGCCGGGCTCGTGCCGGTGGAGGGCTCCGTGAAGTTGCTGAAGGTCGGACGGCCGGTCACCGAGGACCATCCGGACTTGACCGGCGTGGCGCCGCCGACGGACTGGATGCGGAGCTTCGAGCCGTTGCCGTCGAAGCTGGCGCCCTCGCCGGCCTGGCCCACCAACGCGTAGAAGAACTCCTTGTAGTTCTCGACGTTGGCCGACAGGAATCCGTCGTCGACCTTGATCCGCGCGGTCGGGAGGAAGACCTCGTTCATGCAGCGCGAGAAGTCGTCGAGCCGCGGCACCCAGTCCTTGGCCTCGTGCGTGAAGGACGCGAGCGTGGTCAGCGACGGCTGCAGGTCGTCGAGCAGGCCGCCGAGCTCGGACTCGCCGAGCAGCGGCCGCGCCTGGGCCAGCCAGGGGCGCGCGGCGTCGATCGTGTCCGGCAGCTGGCGCATGGCCGCCGCGGTGTCGCGCGCGGCGGCACGGGCGGGCGGCAGCGCCGCGTCGAGCTGGCGGAACGTCGTCTTCGCCGTCGTCGCCGTGGTGGCGAGGCCCCGGATCGACGCCGTCAGGGCCTGCGCGTTCGCCGCCGTCGTGCCGACGGTCGTGTTGAAGCCTCGCACGAGGGACGTCAGCGATCCCTCCGTGCTGGCGAGCTGCTCGGTCACGTCGCCGAGCCCCGAGATCGCCTTCGACAGGTCGCCCTTGCGCTCGCCCCGAAGCGCGCGCAGCACGGCGCCCGAGTCGCGCAGCGCCTGCGGCGAGCTGGCCAGCGTCCGGTTCAGCGCCTGGCCGCCGGTGAGGCCGCGCACCGCCGGATCCTGCGAGGCGTCCTCGGCCGCGGTGGGCTCCGCGCCGAAGCCGTCGCCCAGGCCCTGCGCCGTCTGCTTGAGCGCCTGGCGCGTGTCCGTCTTCAGCACGGCCAGCACCTGGTCGAGCTGCACCGGCACCGCCGTGCGCGAGATGGGGATGACGCCGCCGTCGGGCATCTCGGGGCTCCCCGGCTTGCCGGGCGACAGCTCGACGTAGAAGTTGCCCTCCAGGAACAGGCGCGGACGGATCTTGATGCTGGCGTCGCGGCGGACGGGCCGGCCGTCGCCGTCGATCTGCATCGTCACCTCGGCGTACCGGCTGTCCTTGTAGCGGCCCGTCGAGACGACCTTGCCGACGTTGACCCCCGCGATGCGCACCGGCGAGCCGGGCGCGATCAGATTCGACGTCTGCACCACGGCGTTGACCGTGTAGTGGTGCTTGAACGGCACCCGCTTCGTGAACCCGAAGTACACGGCGACCGCGATCAGCAGGATGAGCAGCAGGCCCGCCTTGACCGGCGAGATGCCGCCGGTGCGGTTGGCCGGCACGGCCTTGCGTCGCGGGATCACTTGCCGTTCTCCTTCACGAGCGGCGCGTTCACGTTCTGCCCGTCGGTGCCGGTGCCGTCGGCCGTCAGCGTGCTGCCGATCTGCTGCTGACCGCCCACGAACTTCTCGTTGCCGGCCTCGCACTCCCGCGGCTGCCCGGGCGCGGCGGTGTTCGGCAGGGGGTTGCTGTGGAGGAACGACTCCTTGTCGGGCGTGTTGCGCGCCTGCGGGGCTCGAGGACCGTTCGCGGGCTTGCTCGCCGGCCCGAACTCGCTCTCCGGGTACTGCGGCAGGATCACGAGGCTCGTCCGCAGGCCGGTGCCCACGACGTCGCCGTCCGAGAGTGCGCCGGCCAGGTTGCGCGTGAGCAGCGTGATGTAGTTGCAGGTCGTCTGCGCGGGGGCGATGAACGCGGCCGTGGGCCGCAGGACGTCCGCGGTCGTCGCCAGCTGGCGCAGGCCCGCGAGCACGTTGGAGGACGTGCCGAACGCCTCCGTGTTGCGGAGCGTCGTCTCCAGCCGTCGGTTCAGCGCCGGCGAGCGGCGCAGGGCCGGGGTGCCGGTCCGGAACGCCGAGGCCAGTCCGGGCGCGGCGGCGGAGATCGACGCGAACGCCGGGCGCAGGCGCCGGGCGAGCTCGGTGGTCTCGCGCATGAACCGCGCCTGCTTGGGGAACTCCTCCGTCCCCGCCTGCAGCGCCCGCGGACCCTCGGCGATCGTCGCCTGGATCGACGTGCGCACCCGCGCGAGCTCGGTCAGGGTGCGGCTCAGGCCCGTCACCAGGCCCGCCTGCTGCTCGGCGACCGGGGCGACCTCGGCGGCCGCGCGCTCGAGCGCGGGGAAGAACCGGTCCAGGCCGGTCTGCGGGCTGACGAGCCGGCGCAGCGCCGGCTCGGCGTGCTCCACGAGCGGGCGCAGGCCCTGGATGACGCGGCTCAGGTCGTCGCCGCGGCCGGCGAGCATGTTGCCGAACTCGACGGTGTTCTGGGCCGCCGCCGAGCGGGTGTCCTCGTCGAAGGTGTTGAACAGGTCGTCGAGCTCGACGGGCTTGGCCGCGGCGTAGCGCAGCGGGATCGTGCCGCCGTCGGCGAGCATCCGCTTCGAGCGGCCCTTCGTCAGCTGCACGTACTTCAGGCCCAGCACCGACCGCGGGCGGATCTCGATCTGCGTGTCCTCGGGCAGCGGCCGGACCGTCTCGTCGAGCTTGAGCGTGATGGTCGCGCCGACGTCGCCGTCCCTGCCCGTGCGCGCCGCGATGCCGCTGACGAAGCCGATGCGGGTGCCGCCGGCGCGCACGTCGTTGCCGACGATCAGGCCCGCGGCGTCCGGCACCTGCGCCTTCAGCTGGTACGTCTTGACGAACGGCAGGCCGTTGTTGGCGTTGTAGGCCAGGACCACGCCCACGATGGCGATGAGGACCGTGGCGGCGCCGATGAGCACCGGGTTGGCGGCGATCGAGCTGCGGCGGGCGCGGGGGTTCATCGGGTGCCCTCCGGGCCGAGCAGGGTCTCGAGCTGCTTGCGTGCCTTCGTCACGTCACCGGAGCTCGACCGGCTCGCCGCCCGGCTCTCCGCGTCGTCCTCCTGAGGGAGGAAACGGCCGACGCAGCTGGCCGAGACGACCGGCGAACGGTCCAGGCAGCTGCCGTCCGGAACGATCGTCGTGCGGATGTAGTGCGCGATGCCGTCCTTGCCGTTCAGCGAGGCGGTGTAGAAGTAGAGGAGCCGCAGGATGTGCGTGATGCCGCCCGTGCGGTCGAAGCTGTCGCCGAGCTCGGCCAGGTCCTTCGCCAGCGGGGCGAGCGGCGTGCCCAGCTCGTCGAGCTGGTTGGCCAGGCGCATGATGCGCGGGAACGTCTCGCGCCCCTGGTCGGCGGCGTCGCCGAGCGACCGCAGCGCGGGCGTCGCGGCGTTCGAGAAGTCGCCCAGGCGCTCCACCGTCTGGTTGAGCTCCGGCGCGCGCGAGGTCAGGTTGGCCACCGCCGGCCCGAGCTGGTCGGAGAGGGCGCCGATGCGGCGAGCGGCGGGCTCGAGCTCGTCCAGGAACCCGGGCAGCCGGCGCAGGTTCTCCTCGAGCGCGTCGCCGCGGGCCGCGACCGCCTCGGCGGTGTCGCCCGAGCGCGCGATGAAGGTCTTCAGGTCGTCCGTCCGGTTGGCCAGCGGCGCGAGGGCCTCGTCGGACTGCGCGACGAGCCGCTCGATCGTGCGGTTCTGCTTCGCCAGGATCTCGACGAGCTTGTTCGCCTGCTGCAGCGTCGGGTTCGCCCGGCGGATGACCGTGCGCAGCTCGCCGCCGTTGCCGGCCAGGCCGGTGCCCAGCTCGGCGATGATCAGGCGGAAGCGCTCGCGCTGCGGCACGCGCATGATGTTCGCCAGCAGGTCGGGGCCGACCGGGCTGCTCGTCTGGCTGACGGGCAGCAGGTGCTGGCCCTTGCCCTCGCCCGAGCGGATCGCGGCGAGGGGGCCGGGGACCGGGATGCCGTCGCCGCGCTTCTGCGTCGGCACGCACTCGACGTACTGCTCGCCGATGAGCGACTGCAGGCCGATGTTGCACGTGGCGTCGCGTCGGAAGTCCTGGAACGCGGGGTCGGTGATGCGCAGGACGGCGACGGCCTTGTTGTCGGGCGTCACGTCGACGGACTCGATCGTGCCCGCGTTGACGCCCGCGACCTTCACGTCGCCGCCGGCGATGATGAAGCTGGCGTTGTCGAAGATCGCCCGCACCCGGTAGGCGCCGTCGTCGGACCCGTCGCCGCGCGAGGCGACGGCCGACACGGCGACGACGAGCGCCACGACGCCGGCCGCGAGGAGGACCCACAGGCGGCGCATCAGCGCCCCCCCGGTCGCTGGGACGGGTCGCAGTCCGCGTTGGCGAGCTCGCCGGCGTCGACGAACGGCGCGGATCCGTCGGCCGGGGCCGCGGTCGCGGCGCCCGGGCAGCGGCGCAGGTTGCCCGTGGAGAGCCCCGTGCCCTTGCCGCGCTCGGCCGGCGGCTTGTCGACGTACTTGCCGCCCTGGCCGTCGTCCCCGATCTTGAAGGCGTCGAAGACCGGCATGGTGCTCAGGTAGTGCCCGGCGCCGTCGTACGTCGCCGCGGCGGAGCCGAAGCTGCGGAACCACGCCATCAGGTCGGCGGTGTACGGCCGGATGAAGGAGAGCATCGGCGTCGACTCCTTCAGCGCCTTCGTGCCGTTCGGGAAGGCCGTGCTGGTCGACTTCTCGAGCGCGGGCAGGTCGCGCAGCGCGTCGAGCACGTCGTTGCCCTCGCCGGAGCGGTCGACGATCTGCCGCAGCTGCTTGAAGACGGGCACCGCGCGGTCGACGACGGGCGTCAGCTCCTGCAGGAAGGGCGTCAGCTCGCGCGACGGCTCGTCGGCGGCGTCGACGAGGTCGCGCAGGTCGCCGAGCGCCGGGCGCAGGTTCGCCAGCGCGGTCGTGCCCTGGCGGAGCGCGGGCGGCAGGTCGGTCAGCGCCGTGGTCAGCGCCTGCGTGTCGGCGCCCAGGGCCTGAACGGTGCGGCCCGCCCCGGAGACCAGGCCGGTCAGGGCCTCGCGCTCGGTGGCCAGGCGGCTCATCGCCTGACCGCTCGTCGAGACGAGGCGCTCGAAGTCGGCGCTCTGGGCGTTGACCTCCTCGGCGAAGCCGCGCAGCGCCGCGACGGCCTGCGGCAGCTCGCGCGCGGACGTCGCGCCCTCGCGCTCGCGCCCGGCGTACCACTGCGAGAAGCCCTTGATCGTCTTCTGCAGGCCGGTGCGCGTGCCCTTGTCGAACGCCGAGAAGACCTGGTCCAGCTCGACCTGCGAGGTCGTCTTGTCGATCGGGATGATCGCGTCGTCCTTCAGCGGCGCGCCGGTCGGCGCGGGGCTGATGTCGACGTAGCGGCTGGCGACGCTCGCCTGGCCCTGCACGCGGATCACGGCGGTCGAGCCCTCGCGCAGGGGCGCGAACTCGTCGTCCACCGACACCCGCACCTCGGCCAGGTCGTCCTTCGTCAGCTCGAGGCTCTTGACCGTGCCGACCGGCGTGCCGCCGATGCGGACGACGCCGCCCTTGACGATCTGGCTCGAGTTGGCGAAGACCAGCCGGTACTCGTGGCCCGAGCTGCCGCCCAGCAGCACGATCCCCAGGACGACGACGAGGGCGGCGAGCAGGACCAATGGCGCTGAACGACGCACGCGGCGCGGGATGGACGATGAGCGGGACAGGGGGATGCTCCTCAGGGCCGGGCCGCGCCGTGGACGTACGACGGGTACCGGGCGTCGGCACTATACACGGGCCTTGTTCGCGGAACCGGTTGTGTTTTCGTTACGCATCCGAACCGTCGAACGGCCCGTGATGCGCGGTCGCGACTGGGGATCCACGCGCGCGCCGAGGCGCCGACCCTGTCGTTCCTACCGGCGGTCCAACCCGGCGGGACGCCGCACGGTATCGGTCGCGGATCGCCCGGAGGCCCGGTTGGACGGATATCCGTGACCCCGGGCACACTCCGTGCGGGCCGCCGCGCCGGGCACGGCACCGCAACCCCACCTGCACGCCGGCGGGCCCGCCCGTACGCCGTACCGCCCCGGTTCGCCCTGCATTTCGCCCGCTTTCCGCCGCCGTAGGCTGACCCGGTCCTGTGACCTGCATCACGCCTTCGCGGAAACGTGTACGTTCTCTCGCAGTCGGGACCCCGCCGACCGGGTGAGTCGCAGCTGGCCGCCCCTGGTGTCCCGGATCCAACCCCAGTACCGAAGGTTCCCTCTATGCGCATGCGGAAGCTCGCCATCCCCACCGCCGCCGTCGCGGCCATGTCGTTCGCGGCCGTCGCGCCGTCGTACGCCCAGACCCCCGGCGTCAGCTCCAACATCGACGTCACGCCCAAGGTGACGCCGAACAAGGCCGGCACGAAGAAGAAGCCGAAGTCGGTCAACCTCGACATCAAGGTCAAGTGGAGCCACACCGGCCCCGACGGGCAGAACAAGCCCGTCATGGAGAAGATGGAGATCCTCTTCCCCAAGGGCTCCCTCTACAAGGGCGGCAGCGTCCCCTCCTGCGCCATCTCGAAGATGCAGGGCGGCAACCTGCCGAAGGACGTCTGCCCCAAGGGCTCGATCGTCGGCTCCGGCTCGGCGAACGCCTGGGCCGACACGGTGAAGACGACGGCGAAGTTCACGCTGGTCAACGGCGGCGCCAAGAACGTCTACCTGTTCACCGAGATGGAGAACCCGGCGATCGTCCAGGTCCCGGTGCCCGGCAAGATCAAGAAGGGCGGCAAGCTCGGCGGCTACGTCCTGACCCTCGACGTGCCGGACGACCTGAAGATCGTCGGCGGCGCCCCGATCTCGCTGATCGACGCGCACATCAAGACGAAGTCGAAGAACTGGCTCATGACGACGTCCTGCCCGAAGAACAAGAAGTGGCCCTTCGAGACGACCGCCTGGTTCGACAACGGCAACCAGGCCAAGTTCTCCTCGTCGGTGAAGTGCAAGTGACCCACCGCTGATCGCGCTCCGGCGCGACCCGCAGGTCCCGAGGCCCCCGCGAGAGCGGGGGCCTCGCTCGTTCCCGCGGAGCGCGCACGCCTGAGCACGTGCGCTTCGGTTCCCGCGCGCACGCGTATGCGCGCACGTAAAGCTCCGCGTCCCCTCCGCACCCCACGCCCCTGCGGCAGCCCCCGCGTCAGGGGGCTTTCCGCCACGGCCCGTCCCGCACCACGCCGGCGCAGGCGCCCTGCCGTCACCGAACCAAACGGCCGGAAGTGGACAGTCGTACGGCGTACGTGGACGGCGAGGGCGTGATGCCGATCACGCCAACACGGCGTTCACCCGCACGGATCGGACCGAGCGGCGCCGCGACCAGGGAGTCCCCATGGCCTTCGGCGTGAAGACCAAGATCCTCGCCCTCGCCGGCGGCCTCGTCGCCGCCCTGGCGATCTTGGCGCTCATCGGCATCAGCAGCCTCGGCAAGGTCAACGACCTCGCCCAGAAGTCCTACAACACGACGACGAAGCCGCTCGCCCAGCTCGGCGAGGCGCGCGCCCGGGCCAACGAGACCCGGGCCCTGCTCAACAACCACTTCCTGACCACCGACGCCGCGGCCAAGCGCGACGCGGAGGCGAAGATCGCCGCGAACGACGCGATCATCGCGCGCAACCTCGCCGCCGTGCGGGCCACGCTCCAGACCGCCAAGGGCCGCGGCATGCTCGGGACCATCGCGTCCGAGCTGGCGGCGTACGACGCGCAGCGCGACCGCCTCATCCGCAGCTCGCGGGCGGCCTCGGGCCTCCCGCCCGCGCAGGCCGGCCAGATCCAGGCGCGCCTGAACGCCGACAACGTGCGGTCCGCCCGACCGATCTTCCTGCGCGCGTCGCAGGCGTTCACCGACCTGTTCACGCAGAAGGTGGCGATGGGGCAGGAGCAGAACGACGAGATCACGTCGGTCTACGAGAGCCGCCGCACCCTGTCGTTCGCGCTCCTCGCGCTGGCCCTGGTGGCCGGCGGCGCCGGCGCCTGGATCATCGCCAGCCGCATCACCGGCGGCGTCGTGCAGATGATGCGCGCGGCCCAGGGCATCGCCCGCGGCGACGTCGACCAGGACGTCGACATCCGCAGCAAGGACGAGGTGGGCCGCACGGGCGCCGCGTTCGGCGAGATGATCGCCTACCTGCGGGAGACCGCCGACGCCGCCGGCAACGTCGGCCGCGGCGACCTGACCGTCACGCTCGAGCCCCGGTCCGACAAGGACGCGCTGCGCCTGGCGTTCGGCGGGATGACGACCAGCCTGCGCGGCGTCGTCGACGAGCTCCGCGCGTCCGCCAACACCGTCTCGTCGGCGTCGCAGCAGCTCAGCTCGACCTCGGAGGAGACCAGCCGCGCGGTCGCCGAGATCGCCGAGGCGATCAGCGACGTCGCCGCCGGCGCCGAGGACCAGGTCCGCCAGATCGGCGAGGCCGAGGAGGCGATCCGCGAGGCCGCGGCGTCGGCCGAGGCCAGCGCCGAGTCCGCCCGCGAGGCCGTCGTCGTCGCCACGGGCGCCGAGGAGGTCACGGCCGAGGGCACGCGGGCCGTCGCCGAGGCGACCGAGGCCATGGAGGCGGTGCGCGCGAACTCGGCCGAGGCCGCGAGCGCGATCACCGAGCTGGCGGAGAAGTCCCGCCGCATCGCCGACTTCATCGCCACGATCACCGGCATCGCCGAGCAGACGAACCTGCTGGCCCTGAACGCCGCCATCGAGGCCGCGCGGGCCGGCGAGGAGGGCCGCGGGTTCGCGGTCGTCGCCGAGGAGGTCCGCAAGCTCGCCGAGGAGTCCGCCGACGCCGCGGGCACGATCGGCGGCCTGGTCGACGAGATCCAGCGCGAGATGCAGCGCGCCGTCGAGGTCGTGCAGAGCGGCGCGGACCGCACCGTCGCCGGCAGCGAGACCGTCGGCCGCGCGCGCCAGGCGTTCGCCCGCATCGAGGCGGCCGTCGGCGACCTGAGCTCGCGCTCGGCCGGCTTCGCCACGGCGGCCGACGAGATCCGCGCGGCGACCGAGCGCGTCGGCGAGGGCATCGGCACCGTCGTGCGCGTCGCCGAGTCCTCGTCCGCGTCGGCCGAGCAGGTGTCGGCCTCGACGCAGCAGACGTCCGCGTCCACGCAGGAGATCTCGGCCTCGGCCCAGGAGCTCTCCGCCACCGCGCAGACGCTCGAGGGCCTCGTCGGGCGCTTCGAGACCGCCTGACCGGGAGCGGCGGCCGGCCCGCTGGGAGCGGCCGCCGCGTCTGGCGGTGGGGCGCTTGCCCCGGGAACGACGAAGCCCCCGCGATGCGGGGGCTTCGGAAGCTTCCCTAGGGAGCGGGAGCGACGGGGCTCGAACCCGCGACCTCCGGCGTGACAGGCCGGCGCTCTAACCAACTGAGCTACGCCCCCCGGGACGAAGGAGTATGCACGAATCCGCGGCGGCGCGTCGTCCCCCTCGTGGGCGGCCGGACGGACGTCCGGCGACCGCCTCGCCGCGGCCCCCGGCGCGAGCCGACGAACGCGGCGCGCGGTCCCGGAGGCGGCGCCTCAGAGGCCGCGCGGCGGACGCATCCCGATCCGCGCGCGGACGCCCGGGATGCCCAGGGCCGGGCGGTGCAGCCGCTCCACGCCCAGGGGCGGCACCAGGTCGTCGGCGCGGCCGACCAGGTCGCGGGCCGTCTCGTACTCGCCCACGCGCGCGAGGCCGGCCGCCCGCGCCCGAAGGTCGGCCGCCTCGGTGCGCCGCGCCACGGGCTCCCGCACGAACGGCGCGTGGCGGCGGTGCACCTCGAGCAGCGCGTCCGCCAGCTCGATCAGGTCGTGCGTGAGCGCCCCGGGATGGCGGCGGTAGCGGACCGTCGCGCCCAGGACGGAGGCGATCGGCTCGTCCCGCTCGAGCAGCCGCAGCCACAGGTCCAGGTCCTCCGCCCGCGCCAGGTCCTCGTCGAAGCCGCCCGCGTCCGTGAACGCGTCGCGGCGCACGATCGCGGCCGACACGCAGATCGGGTGCCGCTCGTAGACGACCGGCAGGACGAGCGACGCGCGGTGCTCTCCCGGGTGCAAGGCGTCCCACGGCTCGCCCGTCGGCCGGTCGTCGGGTCCCACGACCACGACGTCGCCGACCAGGACCCCGGCGTCGGGATGCCGCTGACGCGCCCGCTCGTGCGCGGACAGGTGCCCAGGCCCCCAGACGTCGTCGTGGTCGCAGAACGCCACGTGGTCGACGTCGTCGCCGAGCGCGGCCACGCCGGAGTTGCGCGCGGCGCCCGCTCCCCCGGGCTCCCGCCGGTGCACGATCCGCACGCGGTCGGCGTGCTCGCGCGGCACGACGACGGGGTGCGGCGACGCGTCGTCGACGACGACGATCTCGGCCGCGGGCGCGTCCTGACCGACCACCGCGTCCAGCGTCTGGACCAGGTAGGGCGAGAACCCGCGGACGGGGATGACGACACCGACGCGCACCCGGCCCAGGCTATCCCAGTCGCTCCGCGGCGACGAGGGCTGCGCAGGACCCCGTGGCACGGTAGCGTTGGGCTCCCGTGGTTGCCCCCGAAGACTCCCAGCCGCAGGTCGACGCCGGTACGCCCGAGGGCGCGCCGGAGGAGACGACGGCCCCCCAGGACGCCGCGGCCGCGCCGCAGGCGGACACCCCCGCGACCGACGCCTCCGGCGACGAGCAGGCGCCCCAGGGCGCCGCGCCCGCCGGCGACGCCGCTCCCGACGCGGCCGCGGACCAGGCCCCCGCCCCGCAGGACGCCCCCACCGAGGCCGACGTGCCCGCGGGCGAGGTCGCGTCCGTCGACGCCGACGCGCCGGCCGCCGAGGATGCCCCCGCCAGCGCCGACGCCCCGGCCGCCGAGGCGCCGGCCGACGGCGAGCAGGCGGCTGCCGGCCAGCAGGCCGCCGAGGGCGAGCAGGCCGCCGGCGGCGAGCAGAGCCAGGGCGGCGAGGACGGCGCCAAGAAGCGTCGCCGCTCCCGCGGGCGGCGCTCCGGCCGCGGCGGCGGCCCCGGCGGCCGTCGGCGCTTCGCCTGGGACGAGGTCTTCCTGCGCCAGCGCCTCGAGCTGCTGCGCGCGATGGACCCCGACCCGGAGGCGATCGCCTGGGCCGTGGACACGGCCGGCCGCTTCGAGGTCGCCGACATCCTCGCCGGCGAGGGCTCGTCCGGCCGCGAGTTCGGCCGCCGCGCCTACGGCGCGCAGCCCGAGACCGAGGACCAGGCCGCCTGGATCGTGCTCGCGGCCGTCCGGGCCCGCGACATCGTGCCGATCGCGCGCGTCGCCGTCTCGACGACGGACGACCAGCGCCAGCAGGTCCGCGACGCCATCGAGCTGCTCGGCATCGCCCGCGTGAACCCCGCGCTGCAGGGCGACCGCCCGCCGCAGCAGGTCTTCGCCGAGCGCGCCCGTCGCGTCGACGTGACCGTCGAGGGCGGCGAGGCGCAGAAGGCCGCGTGGGCGCTGCTCGCGCTCGCGCGCCCGCAGGACGTGAAGTACGCGGCGTCGCCCCGCCCGAGCGGCCAGGGCCGGCGCCCCGGCGGCCCGGGGCGCCCCGGTGACCGGGACGGCGGCGAGCGGCGCGGCCGCGGCCGCCGCGAGCCGGGCATCCCCGGCGGCGTGTTCTCCGTCGGCGAGGCGGGCATCGGCTCCGAGCTGGGCGAGAAGCTGCGCGCCGCGCTCGCGCAGGCCGAGGGCCAGCAGGGCGGCGACCAGGACCAGCAGCAGGGCTGAGCCCTCCTCCCCGCCGGGCGACCGGCGGAATCGCACCGGCGCGATCTCCCGGGACGCAGAACGGCCGCCCATCGGGCGGCCGTCGTCGTCCCGGGAGCCACGCGGAGCAGGCGCCTCAGCGCGCCCGCCGCCGGGCAACCCGACCGGCGGGGCGCTACCCGCAATCCTCCGTGCCCATGATGCCCATGAGCGAGAGACCGAGCCCCGGCGATCGAGGCCCGGTCCGCCGCCTCCGAGCATCAGCCACTTCTTGGGTACCGTCCCCGAGCGGCTCAGCCAACGCGCAGGCCGCTCAAATCACGGCGCCGTCATCCGCATGATTCTTGACGGATGAATGAGCGATCGATGTACCCATCGCCCTTGCCGTTGCCGTGACCGTAATAGGTGTTGGCCGTGCCGTAGGCCACGATGCGGAATCCGTCCCCAGGCGACAGGATGTACTTCAAATCCGTGCGGGCGGGAGTCGTATACACCCACGGCTCCTGGCCAGCAACAGTCCTCACCGCGCACACATCACCGGGCGAGGCCAAGATCGAGGCTGATGCGACCCCGATCCCCGCCGCCGCAGTCCCCAGCACGGCGAGTGCAGGAGCCACCCTTCGCGACCAAGACATCAGCGACATGTCGACTGCTCCACAGCCAGCCGGTACATCAGACCGGTCGGCTTGTTCGTCCCATGCGCGAGATAGAATTGGTCATCGACGTACCCGTCAATGCGAACGTAATCGCCGAACACAAGCTCATACATGAGGTCGCCACTCGCTCGGTTGAAGACGAAGCCCGGGTACCCGTACTGCGCAATCCTGCACAGATCACCCACTCGGGCGGCCGATGCCGACGCCGACGCCCCCAATACCACGACCAGGGACACACAGACCGCCAGCCCCGCACGGACAATTGCCGTTTTCACCACACACACTCCTTCGTTGGAAACGCCGCCGGAACTTAGCTGACGACGAGTACGGCGTCAAGTGCGCCTTATTGGGCTGCACCGATGGGGGTTACGCCCGATCGACACTCCTCCCCCACCGCCCGCGCGCAGCGGTGGATGCTGCCGGCAGGGTTGGCATGCAAATCGAGCCCCGCCCTCAGGGCCCGCCTGCAACCGCATCAATCGTCCCTACCACCGGGGTGATGCTCCCGGACGCAGAACGGCCGCCCATCGGGCGGCCGTCGTCGTTCCGGGGCCCCAGGCGGCGGGCGCCTCAGCGCCCGCCGGCGGCGGCCCCGCTCACCACTCCTCGGGCGGCGGGACGCGGCGCAGGCGGCCTTCGTCCAGCTCGCTGGCGCCCGAGCCGACGCTGATCGCCTCGACGACCTCCTCCTCGGCCTCCTCGAGCTCCTCGTCGTGGTCGCCGTCGCAGAGGACGCGGAAGTTGCCGGAGACGCCGGCGTCGCAGTGGATCGTGATGCCGGGCAGGATCTGCTCGCCCTCGTCCAGGCCCAGGCGGTCCATGTCGAACGCGGACAGCCCGATCCCGTACGCGTTGTGCGTCGGGTTCTCGCGGTCGTGCGCGTTGATCGCCATCTGGAACGCCTGCAGGTTCTTCGCGATCTTCGACGTGTCGGACATCTCGACCACAGGCTAGCGCGGCGGCCCGCTACCCTCCAAGCGTTGCGGGGCGCGTAGCTCAGTTGGTCAGAGCATCCGGTTTACACCCGGAAGGTCGTCCGTTCGAGCCGGACCGCGCCCATCCCGCTCCCGGTCGCCCCTTCCTTGCCCTCCCGCCGCGGCGCCGTCCTCCGTCTCGCCGGCCTGCTCGGCGCCCTGTCCGCGCTCGCAGGGGTGTTCCTGCTCGGCGGGATCGTCGGGGCCGACGAGATCCGCGGGTGGATCGCCCCCGCGGGGGCGCTCGCGCCGCTCGCGTTCGTCCCCGTCGCCGGCGTGCTCGGCGCCGCCCTGGTGCCGGGTGCGGCGCTGTCGGCGGCGGCCGGCCTGCTCTTCGGGCCGGTCGAGGGCGCCCTGCTCTCGCTGCCGGCCGCGGTCGTCACCGCGCTGCTTGCCCGCGACGTGTCGGCGCGGACCGGCGGCGGCGCGCTCGACGAACTCTCCGGCACCCGCGTCCGCGCCCTCACCGCGTTCGCCCGCCGCAACGGTCTCGCTGCCGTGATCGTGCAGCGGCTGCTGCCCGCGGTGCCGGACGGCCCGTTCTCGCACGCCTTCGGGCTGGCGGGCGTGCGGCCGTGGCAGATCGGCCTGGGCACCGCGATCGCCTCGGGACCGCGCGCCCTGTCGTACGCCCTGCTCGGCGCGAACGCCGACGACCTGACCGGCACGGGCGCGCTGCTCGGCGTCGCGCTCAACGTGGCGACGGGCGTCGTGGGGCTGGGGCTGGCGTGGGTGGTGCTGCGCCGCGAGCGCCGACGGCTTGGCCCCGTCCCGGGCGAGGGCTGACGGCCGCGGCGGCGAGCCCGTCGTCGCGCCGACGACCGCGGGCGTGACGCCCCGGCCCTGGCGCGGGCCACGCGGGCGCGGCGATCCGACGCGCAGGACGGCGGCTCCGGGTGCCGCGGCGGCGGCCCCGAGGGCGACCCACGAGGAGGGGCATCGGGGGCACGGTCGGGATCCCCCATCGCCGACCGTGCCCTCCGAGGCGTAGCCGCCCGGCGACGGAACCGCCGGGACGTGGCGCTCACCGAAGCGAGCGTTGCCCGGGTAGACGGGACGCTCCGTCCCATCCGTCACCGGTTGCATCTGCAACTTCTTTCCTGGCGCGTTGCCGCTCTCACGTCCAGGTTTCGTCCGGTTTCGCACGCAATCACCCGGGTAGCCGTGGAGCGCACCCCAGCGAAGAGGAGCACCACCATGGCCACGCTCACCGATCACACCATCGCCATCCTCGCCACGGAGGGCGTCGAGCGCGTCGAGCTCGAGGAGCCCCGCAAGGCGCTGCAGGAGGCCGGCGCCACCGTCGAGCTCGTCGGCCTGAGCACGGACGCGTTCCGCACGTTCGACCACCTGGACGCGTCCGGCCGGGAGGAGACGCCCGACGTCGCCGTCGCCGACGCCGACGCCGCGAAGTACGACGGCCTGCTGCTGCCGGGCGGCGTCGCCAACCCGGACCAGCTCCGGGGCGACGAGGCCGCCGTCGCGTTCGCCAAGGCCTTCTTCCAGGCCGGCAAGCCGGTCGCCGCCATCTGCCACGGCCCGTGGCTGCTGGTCGAGGCCGACGTCGTCAAGGGTCGCAAGGTCACCTCGTTCCCGACCCTGCAGACCGACCTGCGCAACGCCGGCGCCACGTGGGTCGACGAGGAGGTCGTCGTCGACCAGGGCCTGGTGACGAGCCGCAACCCCGACGACATCCCGGCCTTCAACGCGAAGGCGATCGAGGAGTTCGCCGAGGGCCGCCACAAGGGCCAGACCCGCAGCGCCTGAGCGGACGGCCCACCCGGCGGCCGACCGGCGGTAGGTTTCGGCGATGCCCGTCGACCCGCCGATCGCCGCCCTCCTCCAGCAGCTCAACGCCGCAGGCCCCGCCGGGGGCCTGCTGGCGCAGGGCATCGACAACGCCCGCCAGCTCTTCGGGCAGATGCTCGCGGGCCTGGCGATGGCCGAGGCGCCGACGGGCGTGGCCGACGGCACCGACATCCAGATCCCGTCGGACGCAGGACCGGTGCCCGCGCGCGTGTACCGGCCCGGCACCGAGGGGCCGCACCCCACGCTCGTCTTCTTCCACGGCGGCGGCTTCGCGATCGGCGACGTCGCCGGCTACGACGGACAGGTCAAGGCGATCTGCAAGGCGCTCGACGGCGTGGTCGTCAGCGTCGACTACCGCCTGGCGCCCGAGCACCCGTTCCCGGCGGCCGTCGAGGACGCGCTCGCCGCGGCGACGTGGGCCGGCGAGCACCTGGCCGAGCTGGGCGGCGACGACCGGCTGGCGGTCGGCGGCGACAGCGCCGGCGGCAACCTGGCCGCCGTCGTCGCGCAGGCCCGCCGGGACGCCGGCCTGCCGCTCGCGGCGCAGATGCTGATCTATCCCGTCACCGACTCGGGCACCCCGCACGCGTCCCTCGAGGAGAACGGCGAGGGCTACTTCCTGACGAAGGACGACATCCTCTGGTTCACGCAGGCGTACGCCGGGGACCGGCCGATCGAGGAGGGCCTGACCGACGTGCGCGCGTCGCCGCGGCGCGGCGACCTGGCCGGCCTGGCGCCCGCGGTCGTCGCGACCGCGGGCTACGACCCGCTGCGCGACGACGGCGACGCCTACGCGCGGGCGCTGCAGGAGGCCGGCGTGACCGTCCGCCACCTGGAGAACCCGACGCTCATCCACGGCTGGCTCGCGATGGCGCCGCTGAGCGCCGCCGCGGCCCAGGCGCGGGACGCCGCCGTCGGCGCCCTGCGCGAGCTGCTGGACTGAGGCGCCGCCGGCCCGGCTCAGGCCGCCGCGGCCGGCAGCGCGGCGGCGATCGTCTCCTCGACCGGCGTCGTCGGGCGACCGATCAGGCGGCGCAGGTCGTCGCGGTCGGTGACCAGCTCGCCCCGGTCGATGCCCAGGTCGGAGTCGGCGAGGATCTCGGCCATCGGCGCCGGGACGCCGGCTCCGGCCAGCACGCCCGCGTACTCGTCGGCGGCCATCGGCGCGTAGGCGACGGGCTGGCCGGCGGCGTCGGCGATGACGGACGCCAGCTCGGGCAGCGTCAGCGCGCGGTCGCCCGCCAGCTCGTACGCCTGGCCCTCGTGGCCCTCGCCCGTCAGGACGACCGCGGCCGCCTCGGCGTAGTCCTGGCGCGCGGCGGGCGCCACGCGCCCCTCGCCGGTCGACGCGCCCAGGAGCGCGCCGTGCTCGAGGGTCGGCGCCAGCGCGGCCGTGTAGTTCTCCGTGTACCAGCCGTTGCGGAGCAGGACGAACGGCACGCCCGACGCGCGCAGGGCCTCCTCGGTCTCCTGGTGCTCGCCGGCGAGCTTCATCGTCGTGTCGCCGGCGTTGAGGATGCTGGTGTAGGCGACGAGCGAGACGCCCGCGGTCTTCGCGGCGTCGATGACGTTGCGGTGCCCGCTCGCGCGCCGGCCGACCTCGTTGCCGGAGACGAGCAGCAGGCGATCGACGCCCGCCAGGGCTGCCTGCAGCGTCTCGGGGCGGCCGTAGTCGGCCTCGCGCACCTGCACGCCGCGGTCGGCGAGGTCCTGGGCGCTGGCCG
Organism: Patulibacter sp. SYSU D01012; assembly: GCF_017916475.1. Lineage (GTDB taxonomy): Bacteria > Actinomycetota > Thermoleophilia > Solirubrobacterales > Solirubrobacteraceae > Patulibacter. The sequence continues at coordinate 546,224 of NZ_JAFMTB010000003.1, read as the reverse complement.
GGGTGCGGACCGCGGCGACGATCGAGGACGGCTCGACGCCGCGGTCGAGCAGGGCGAGGACGGCGAGGCGGCCGAGGTGGCCGGTGGCACCGGTGACGGCGATGGTGGTCATGGGGATTCCGTGGGCTCGTGGGCGGGGCGCCGCGACGGCGTCCCGATGTCGAGAGCGACTATACAAACTTTTCGAAAGTGCCTTCTGTGGGAGCGTGCACACGCAACCGTCGGTACGGCCGACGCTAGAATGGGCGCATGGCCGCTCGTGCGGACGCCCCCGCTCCCATCCCGACGTCGTCCGCCCCCGACGGCCCCGAGCCCGCCGCGGGCCTCGAGGCCGACGTCTTCGCGCGGGGGTGCACCTCGCGCCCGGTCCTGCACGACGTCACCGGCCGCTGGGGCACGCTGGCGCTCGCCGCGCTGCGCGAGGGCCCGACGCGCTTCAACGCGCTGCGCCGCCGCGTCGACGGGGTGAGCGAGAAGATGCTCGCGCAGACGCTGCAGGCGCTCGAGCGCGACGGCTTCGTGGTGCGCGACGTGCAGGCGACGATCCCGCCGAAGGTGGAGTACCGCCTGACGCCGCTCGGGCAGCGCGTGGCGGACCGGCTCGTCGACCTGATCCGCCTGCTCGAGGGGTCGATCGACGAGGTCGTCGCGGCGCAGCAGGCGTACGACGCGCGGTAGTCCGCCGCGCGGCGGGTCCGGGCGTCCGCGCGGCCCGCGTCCGAGCGCTCCGGCCTGGGCGCGCCGGAACGACGACGGGCGGCCGTGAGGCCGCCCGACGTGTGCTGACTCGGGGACGCCCGGGCGGTCGCCCAGGCCCCACGGAGCCTAGAGGGGCAGGAGCCCCGGCCCGGCCCGCCCGGTCCCCCGAGCGCGGCTCGGGGTCGGGCGGGGCCGGAGTGCCGCTAGTAGCGGTAGTGGTCCGGCTTGTACGGGCCCTCGACCGGCACGCCGATGTAGTCGGCCTGCTCCTGGGAGAGCTTCGTGAGCTTCACGCCGAGGGCGTCGAGGTGGAGGCGCGCGACCTTCTCGTCCAGGTGCTTCGGCAGCACGTAGACCTGGTTCTCGTACTTGCCGTCCGTGTTGTTCGCCCACAGCTCGATCTGGGCGATCGTCTGGTTGGTGAACGAGTTGGACATGACGAACGAGGGGTGACCCGTCGCGTTGCCCAGGTTCAGCAGGCGGCCCTCGGAGAGGACGATGATCGAGTGGCCGTCCGGGAAGACCCACTCGTGGACCTGCGGCTTGACCTCGACCTTCTCGATGCCCGGGACCGACGCCAGACCGGCGATGTCGATCTCGTTGTCGAAGTGGCCGATGTTGCCGACGATGGCCTTGTTCTTCATCCGCACCAGGTGGTCCTTGGTGAGGATGTCCTTGTTGCCGGTCGTCGTGATGAAGATGTCGGCGGTCTCGACGACGTCCTCGACGGTGGCGACCTGGTAGCCCTCCATCGCGGCCTGGAGCGCGTTGATCGGGTCGATCTCGGTGACGATGACGCGGGCGCCCTGGCCACGGAGCGAGTCCGCGGAGCCCTTGCCGACGTCGCCGTAGCCGCAGACGACGGCCGTCTTGCCGGCGATCATGACGTCGGTCGCGCGGTTGATGCCGTCGATGAGGGAGTGGCGGCAGCCGTACAGGTTGTCGAACTTCGACTTCGTGACGGAGTCGTTGACGTTGATCGCCGGGAAGAGCAGCTTGCCCTCCTTGGCGAGCTCGTACAGGCGGTGCACGCCCGTCGTCGTCTCCTCGGTGACGCCCTTGATCGCGGCAGCGATCTTCGTGTAGCGGTCCGGGTGCGCGGCGACCGAGTCGGTCAGCAGCTGCAGGAAGATCTGGAACTCCTCCGACTCGCCGGTGGAGGGGTCCGGCACGGCGCCGGCCTTCTCGAACTCGACGCCCTTGTGGATGAGCATCGTGGCGTCGCCGCCGTCGTCCAGGATCATGTTCGCCGGGGCGTCCTCGGGCCAGCCCGCGACGGCCTGCTCCGTGCACCACCAGTACTCCTCGAGCGTCTCGCCCTTCCAGGCGAAGACGGGGACGCCCTGCGGGTTCTCGGGCGTGCCGTTCGGGCCGACGGCGACGGCCGCGGCGGCCTGGTCGTCGGTCGAGAAGATGTTGCAGGAGACCCAGCGGACCTCGGCGCCGAGCGCGGTCAGCGTCTCGATCAGCACGGCGGTCTGCGTCGTCATGTGCAGCGAGCCGATGATGCGGGCGCCCTTGAGCGGCTGCGTGTCGGCGAACTCGCGACGGGTGGCCATCAGGCCGGGCATCTCGTGCTCGGCGAGCTCGATCTGCTTGCGGCCGGCGGCGGCCAGGGAGAGGTCGCGGACCTTGAAGTCGTTCTTCTGGAGGACGGTGCTCATCGGGTCTCCGTGAGGTTCGTGGTGGCGGTGGTGTCGGCGCGACGTGCGGCCTCTGCCACCAGTCGCTCGTGCTTGTCCTGCTCCCACTGCAGCCAGTCGTCGGCGGGCACGTGGGCGGGACGCGCCGGCTCGGCCTCGAGCCATCCTTCGACCGTCCGGCGCAGCTCGTCGTCGTGCTGCATCCGGCGGGCGAACCCGACCTCTCCGAGGGCCAGCCCGTGCGTGTCCAGCAGCTCGCGCAGGGTGCGCAGGCGCTGGAGCTCGCCGGGGCCGTACAGGCGGTAGCCGCCCGCCGAGCGCGGGGGCTCGACGAGCCCCATCCGCTCGATGTAGCGGAGCATCCGCGGGGTCCACCCCGTGGTCTCCGCCGCCTCGTTGATCGTCAGTGCGTCCATGCGGGACTTCCAAACCTTACCACGATCGTGTCAAGGTTCCGAGCGGTGGACGGACGACCGGGGAACGGCGCTCGCCGGCCGCACCGACGTCGCCCCGGCGCCGCATCGCGTGCGGGCCGCGAGCATCCGCGGGGCGCCGCGACGGCGCGGGGTGTGGACGCCGCCCACCGCTTGGCATGATGCGCGCCATGGACGACGCCCTGCCCGATCCCGAGATCGAGTCCGAGGAGGTCACGGCCTTCCGGGGCCTCGTCGACGGCGAGGAGGTCGGCAGCGGCACGCTGGTCCTGCGGCCCGACGGCGACCGCACGCTCGTGCAGCACATCGAGGCCGAGGCGTACGGCCGGCTGTCCGGATCGGTCGAGACGCGCTTCCGGCGCCGCGGCGGCGCGCTGCTGGCGGCGTCGCAGGCGATCGAGCTGCGGGATCGCGACCGCGACGTCTTCCGCGACGCCGCGCAGTTCCGCGACGTGCAGGTGCCGCAGTTCGGCGGCGACGTCGCCGGCTACCCGCGCGAGATGGTCCCCGCCCCCGCGCTGGCGCTCGCGCTGCGGGTGCTGCCGCTGAAGGAGAAGGCGCGCTTCGTCCCGCGCGCGTGGCTGACCGCGATCGTCCACTGGCCGCTCGACGTGCGCGTGGAGGGCCGCGAGTCCGTCACGGTGCCCGCCGGCACGTTCGACGCCTGGCGCGTCCGCCTGCGGCCCAGCCTGGTCGACGTGGCGCAGGCGCTCGACGAGCTGTCGGCGACCGTGGTGCCGCCCGTGGTCGCGCACGTCGCGGTCGACGGTCAGCGCCTGGTGCGGCTGGCGTTCCCGACCGGGCCGGCGCGCACCGATCCCTCCGGCCTGATCGAGGCCACCGAGCTGCGCTAGGCGGGCGCCGGCGTCCGCCCGTCCGGTCCGGCCCGGCCGGGGCCCGGCGCGAGCCCGCCCCGGCACGTTCCTGGCGCGGGCTCGCGCGGACGGGGACGACGTCCGCCTCCGCGCCCGCCCGCGTCGCACCGGGGAGCGCGTCGGCCGGCGGGGCCGGACACGCCGCCGTCACGGGGGCACGCGCGCCGGGGCGTAGGGTCCGGGATGTGTGGACCCAACAAGACACCCTCCTGGTCCTGTGGGCGCTCGTCGCGATCGCCCTGGTGATCGTGCTCGTCGCCCGGCTGCGGCTGCACGCGTTCCCCGCGCTGATGATCGGCGCGCTCGCGATGGGGCTGCTGTCGGGCATCGGCACGGACGGGGGGATCGGCGTCGGCAAGCTCGTCGACTCGTTCGAGGGCGGCGCCGGCGACACGCTCGGCCAGGTGGGTCTGCTCGTCGCGCTTGGCACCATGCTCGGCGCGCTGTTGTCCGAGTCCGGCGGCGCGGACCAGATCGCGTCGACGGTGCTGGACCGGGCGGGCGACAACCGGGTGCCGTGGGCGATGGCCGTCGTCGCGATGATCGTCGGCATCCCGCTCTTCTTCGAGATCGGCGTCGTGCTGCTGATCCCGATCATCTTCACCGTCGCGCGGCGCCTGCAGGCCCGGCGGCACGAGGAGGGCCTGCCCGCCGGCGGCAACACGTACCTGCTCGTCGGCATCCCGGCGCTCGCGGGCCTGTCCGTCCTGCACGGCCTCGTCCCGCCGCACCCCGGGCCGCTCACGGCGATCTCGACGATCGACGCCGACCTGGGCACGACGATGATCTACGGCTTCATCGTCGCGATCCCGACGGTGATCATCGCCGGGCCGCTGTTCGCCCGCATGGCCACGCACTGGGCGCACGCCGAGCCGCCCGAGGCGCTCGTCCAGCAGGTCGCGCGCGAGCCCGAGGTCGACACGCGCCCGAGCTTCGGCCTGACGCTCTTCACGATCCTGCTGCCCGTCGCGCTCATGCTCGTGCGGACGGTCGCCGACGTCGCGCTCGACGAGGGCGACGCGGTGCGCAAGTGGGCGGACTTCGTCGGCAACCCGGTCGTGGCGCTGCTCGTCGGCGTGCTCGTCGCGATGTGGACGTTCGGGTTCGGCCGCGGCTTCGACCGCGAGAAGCTCTCGTCGCTCATGGGCAACTCGCTCGCGCCCGCCGCGTCGATCCTGCTGATCATCGGCGCGGGCGGCGGCTTCAAGGGGGTGCTCGTCGACTCGGGGATCGGCGACGCGATCGCCAAGGGCGTCGAGAACGCCGGCGTGTCCGCCCTGATCCTCGGCTGGCTCGTCGCGGTGCTCATCCGCCTGGCGACGGGGTCCGCCACCGTCGCGACGGTCACGGCGGCGGGCATCATGGCGCCGCTCGTCGCGCACGACGCCGCGATCGACCGGCCGCTGCTGGCGCTGGCGATCGGCGCCGGATCGCTCTTCTTCTCCCACGTCAACGACGCGGGCTTCTGGCTCATCAACCAGTACTTCGGCATGAGCGTGAAGGACACGATCAAGACCTGGTCGGTGATGGAGACGATCATCTCGGTCTGCGGCCTGATCGGGGTGCTCCTGCTGAGCCTCGTCGTCTAGCCGCCCCGCCCCCGCCTGTGCGAACGTGCGCCCGGTGAGCCCCGCCGCCGACCGCTCCCCGCTCGACGTCGTGCTGGGGGTCGACGCCGGCACGACGTCGGTCAAGACGACCGGGTTCGCGGTCGACGGGCGGGCGATCGCGGGCGCCGAGGTGGGCTACCCGCTCGACGAGCCGCATCCCGGCCACGCCGAGCAGGATCCGGTCGCCATCGACGACGCCCTCGTGCGGACGATCCGCGAGGCCGCGGCGGCCGTGCGGCAGGCCGAGCCGGCCGCGCGGATCCGCGGCATCAGCCTGTCGACCGCCATGCACGGGATCGCGGCGCTGGACGAGCACGACGCGCCCCTGACCGCGCTCGTCACCTGGGCGGACACGCGCGCCGACGAGCAGGCCGAGCGCCTGCGCGCCGAGCACCCCGAGCTGCACGACCGCACCGGCACGCCGATCCACCCGATGGCGCCGCTGCCGAAGCTCGTCTGGTTCCGCGCGGAGCAGCCCGAGACGTTCGCCGCCGCGCGGCGGTGGGTCGGCCGCAAGGAGCTGGCGCTGCACCGGCTGACCGGCGAGTGGGTCGTCGACCACTCGCTCGCGTCCGGCATGGGGCTGTTCTCCGTCCGCGACCTGGACTGGGACCCCGAGGCGCTGCGGGTGGCGGGCATCGAGGCCGGGCAGCTGGCGCGGCCGGTGCCGACGACGTGCGTCGTGGGCACCCTGACCGCCGACGCCGCGCGCGAGACCGGCCTGCCGCAGGACACGCCCGTGGTCGCCGGCGCCGGCGACGGGCCGCTCGCCAACCTGGGCGTCGGGGCGGTTCGTCCCGGCGTGGCCGCGTGCTCCATCGGCACCAGCGGCGCGCTGCGGCTGGCCGTCGAGCGGCCCACCGTCGACCGCGCGCGCCGGCTGTTCTCGTACGCGCTCGAAGGGCACCGCTGGGTGACCGGCGGGGCGATCAACAACGGCGGCGTCGTGCTGGAGTGGGCGGGCGAGGCGCTGGCGCCCGACCTGGGCGCCCACGCGCACGACGAGCTGCTCGACCTGGCCGCCGCGGTGCCCGCCGGGTCCGACGGCCTGGTGATGCTGCCGTACCTGCTGTCGGAGCGGGCGCCGCACTGGAGCGCCACGCCGCGCGGGGCCTACGTCGGCCTGACGCGGGCGCACGGCCGCGGACACCTGATCCGCGCCGCCGTCGAGGGCGTCTGCCAGCAGCTCGCGCTCGTGCTCGCGTCGATGCAGGAGGCCGGCAACCGCGTGGACGAGATCCGCGCCACGGGCGGGTTCGCGCGCAGCCCGTTCTGGCGGCAGCTGCTCGCCGACGTGCTCGGCGCGCCGGTGGGCTTCGCCGAAGGCCACGAGGGCTCGGGCTTCGGCGCCGCGCTGCTGGGCATGCAGGCGCTCGGGCTGCTCGACTCGATCGACGCGGCGGCCGACCTGGTCACGATCGCCGAGACGGTCGAGCCGGACCCGGAGACCGCCGAGCGCTACGCCGAGCTGCTGCCGTTCTTCGCCTCCGTCTACGACGCGCTGGCGCCGACGTTCCGCGACCTGCGGCGGTTCGCCCCGCACTGAGCGGGGGCGGGCGGGACGCCGCACGGGCCGTCCGGCGGGCGGAAGCCGGGCGCGCGCCGGCGGGACGGGGCCGGCGGGGGTCAGGCCCAGGTGCGCCCGTACGCAGCCTGCTCGGGCGTCAGCCGGTCGATGTCGATGCCCAGGCTGGCGAGCTTGAGCCGCGCCATCTCGGCGTCCATCTCCTGCGGCACCCGGTGCACGCCGGGGCCGAAGCGCCCCGGGTCGCGCACGAGCGCCTCGACCGCGAGCGCCTGGTTGGTGAACGACAGGTCCATGACGGACGCCGGGTAGCCCTCGGCCGCCGCCAGGTTGACCACGCGCCCGCCGGCGAGCAGGTGGATGCGGTTGCCGCCGACGACGTAGCGCTCCACCAGCGGGCGCACCTCGACGGGCGGGCCGTCGGCCGCGGCCTCCAGGTCGCCGAGCGCGATCTCGACGTCGAAGTGCCCGGCGTTGGCCAGGATCGACCCGTCGCGCATCCGCTCGAAGTGCTCGCGGGTCAGCACGTCGCGGTTGCCGGTGACGGTGACGAAGATGTCGCCCCGCTCGGCCGCGGCCAGGGACGGGGCGACGTCGAAGCCCTCGAGCTTGGCCTCGAGCGCCTTCACCGCGTCGACCTCGCAGACGATCACCGCCGCGCCCATGCCCCGCGCCCGCGCCGCCACGCCGCGGCCGCACGAGCCGTAGCCGACGACGACGACGGTGCGGCCGGCGAGCAGGACGTTCGTCGCGCGCAGGATGCCGTCGAGCGCGGACTGGCCCGTGCCGTGCCGGTTCTCGACGACGCGGTGCGTGTCGGCCTCGTGCACCGCCAGGACGGGGACGCCCAGCTCGCCGCGCTCGGCCATCGCGCGCAGGCGCAGCGCGCCGGCCGTGGTCTCCTCGGTGCCGCCGAGCAGGTCGGGCGCCGCGGCGTGGTGTCCGTCGGCGTCGTGCAGCGCCGCGAGCAGGTCGCCGCCGTCGTCCATCGTCAGGTGGGGACCCGGGCCGCCGGCCGCGGCGACCGTCTCCTGGAAGCGCGCGTACGTCGCGCGGTCGACGCGGCGCTTGGCGTGGACGGCCACGCCGTCGGCGAGGACGAGCGCGGCGGCGACCTCGTCCTGGGTGGAGAGCGGGTTGGCGGCGGCGAGCCAGACGTCGGCACCGCCGGCGCGCAGGGTGCGGACGAGGTTGCCCGTCTCCGCCGTCACGTGCAGGCAGGCGGCGATCCGCAGCCCGTCGAGGGGGCGCTCGGCGGCGAACCGCGCACGCACCTGCGCGAGGACCGGCATCTGGGCGTCGGCCCAGTCGATCCGCGCCTCGCCCGCCGTCGCCAGCGACAGGTCGGCGACGTCGTGCGGGGGGCGCCGGCGCGCCGGCTGCCTCGGGGACCGGGCCATCGGCCCGATGCTAGTCGCCGCCGGTCGACGCCGGCCCGCACGTACCGTGGGGGGATGCGCATCGACGTGCTGCGTCGCTCCCAGCGGCTGGACGGGACGCCCGAGCAGGTGTTCCCCTTCTTCGCCGACGCGGCGAACCTGGACCGCATCACCCCGGACCTGCTGCGCTTCCGCACCATCACGCCCGAGCCGATCCCGATGGGCACCGGCACCGTGATCCAGTACGCGCTGCGCCTGCACGGCGTGCCGCTGCGCTGGACGAGCGTCATCCAGCGCTGGGAGCCGCCGCACCGCTTCGTCGACGTGCAGCTGCGCGGCCCCTTCGGCCTGTGGCACCACGAGCACCGCTTCGAGGCGGCGCCCGGCGGCGGCACCGTCATGACGGACGTCGTCCACCACGGCGTCGGCTGGGGCCCGGCGGGCGCGCTGGCCCGGCGGCTGTTCGTGCTGCGGGACGTCGACGCGATCTTCGCCCACCGGGCGCGCGTGATCCCGGGTCTGGTGGCGGCCGAGCTGGCGGAGCGGGCGGGGGCGTAGGGGCGGGGGCGCCGGACGGACGGGGCACTGATGGCGGCGGACCGGACGGGCACGGCACGATCCCCGGCCTCGGCCCGCGCCGTAGGCTCCGCCGGTGTCTCCGACCGGCCAGACCCTGCACGTCCTCCCCGGCACGTTCGTCGTCGATCGCCTGCCGGTCGGCAGCCCGGTCCCGCCCGGCGAGTGGCTGTCGCTCGTGCGCGGCACGGACGGCCTGACGGTCGTCCGGCCCGCCGCCGACGGCGACGGGCCCGAGCGGTGGCGGGCGCTGGAGGGCCGGTCGGCCCACGACCTGGACCTGCCGGGCATGCTGCTCGCGGTGATCCGACCGCTGAGCGAGGCCGGACTCCCGATCTTCGTGGCGTCGACGTTCGCGGCCGACGTCGTGCTCGTGCCGGCGGAACGGCTCGACGAGGCGGCGCGGCTGCTCGAGGGCGCGGGGCACGAGGTCCGGCGGGACGCGTAGGGGGCAGGGGCGGAACCGGGCCGGGTCGGGCGGGCCGAGGGTCCGGGCGGTGCCGGCGGGGTGGCGGGCGGCGGGGCGGCGGGTGCCGGGCGGCGGGGCGGCGGGCGGCGGGCGGCGGGGCGGCGTGTGCCGGATCGCCGCGCTCCTAACGGGGTGATCCGGCACGGGCTCGCCGGCCAGCCGCGCCCCGCCCACCTGCTCCAGATCACCGCGGCTCTGTCGGGCCGTCCGGCACCCGACCCCGGCCCGTGGCGCCTGGCGACGTGTTCCGGATCGCCGCGCGCCTGCCCGGGTGATCCGGCACGGGACCCGGGCCGGAGGGCGCCTGACGACGTGTTCCGGATCACCGCGCGCCTGCCCGGGTGATCCGGCACGGGACCCCGGCCGGGTGGCGCCTGACGACGTGTTCCGGATTACCGCGCGCCTGCCCAGGTGATCCGGCTCAGCACCCCGCGCGGGCACCGCTTCGCGTCGGGTGTCGGATCACCCCGCTCCTACCGGGGCGATCCGACACACGACGCGCCGCGCGGCCCCGCGCCCTGCCGGCCCCGCCCCCGTCCGCCCCACCTCGGCCCTTGACAGGCCGGCCGCCGCTGTCCTACCGTCTCTCCCGGCCCCCGGGGCCGCTCCATGCGCCAGGACTCCTAGACCGCCGCCACGAACCCGACCGACCGGCCCCGCCGGTCGCTCGCGACGGTCCCGTCCGCCCGCATCCGGCCGCCGTGCGCTCCCGCGCCGCGCGGCCGCATCCCGAAGGAGCACCCCGTGCCGTCGATCCTCCTCGACGCCCGCGCGGTCGTCCGCCACCACGGTCCCCGGACCGTGCTCGCCGGCGTCGATCTGCGCGTCCACACCACGTCCCGCATCGGCCTGATCGGCCCGAACGGGTCCGGCAAGACCACCCTGCTGCGCGTCCTCGCGGGCCTCGAGCCGCCGGACGGCGGGGCCGTGCGCCGCCACGGCACCGTCGGGCACCTGCCGCAGCTGGCCGGCCACGGCGACCCGCGGCCGGCGCGCGAGGTCGCGCTCGAGCGCCTGGGCGTCGCCGCCGCGGCACGCGACGTCGACCGGCAGGCGGCGCGGCTGGCGGCCGGCGACCTGGACGCGATCGATGACCACGCCGCGGCGCTCGACCGCTGGCTGGCGCTCGGGGGCGACGACGCCGACGCCCGCCTGGCCGCCGCGGCCGGCGACGTCGGCCTGGCCCCGGCCCTGCTGGACCGCCCCCTCGCCGCGCTGTCCGGCGGCCAGGCCGCGCGCGTCGGACTGGCGGTGCTGCGCGCCAGCCGCCACGACGTCGCGCTGCTCGACGAGCCCACGAACCACCTGGACGCCGACGGCCTGCGCGTGCTGCGCGACGTCCTGGCGGCGCACCGGGGCGGCGTCGTCCTCGTCTCGCACGATCGCGCGCTGCTGACCGATGTCGCGACCGAGCTCGTCGTGCTCGGCGACCCGGACGCCCCGCCCGGCACCGCGGTCCACCACCACGGCGACTTCGCCTCGTGGGAGCGGGAGCGCGCCGAGGCCCGCCGCCGGGCGCACGCCGAGCACGACGACGCCGTCGCCGCGCGCGCCGCGCTGCACGCCGCGGCCGAGGAGACCCGACGACGGGCCGCCGCCAGCTTCCGCAAGGCCGGCGCCGCGACGCACGACAACGACAAGCACCAGAAGGAGTGGGTGCGGTCCCGGGCCGAGGGGATGCAGCGCCGCGCGCGGGTCGTCGCCGGCCGGGCGGAGCGCGCCATCCCGGAGAAGCCCCGGGACGTCCCGCCGCTGCGCCTGCACCTGACGCCGGCCGAGCAGCGGGCGCCGTGGGTCGTGGCGCTCGAGGCGGCCGTCGTCGCCCGCGACGGCTGGCGACTGGGGCCGGTCGACCTGGAGGTCGCGCACGGCGAGCGCCTGCTGCTCGCCGGCCCGAACGGCAGCGGCAAGTCGACGCTGCTCGGCGCGCTCGCCGGGACGGTGCCGCTCGCCGCCGGGGCCCGCCGGGTCGCGGGCGGCACCGAGGTGGCCGTCCTGGGTCAGGCGCGCGGCCGGCTGCTCGCCGGCGACGCGCCGACCGCCGCGGCGCCGGCGGCGGGAGACGCGGCACCAGGCGCGGCCAACGTCCGGCTGGCGGTGGGAGACGCTGCGCCAGGCGCGACCACCGTCCGGCCGGCGGGGGAAGACGCGGAGGCCGCCCCGCCGGTCGCGGACGCCGTGGCCGCGCTCGCGGGGGTCGACGGCGCCCGGGCGCGGACGGCGTTGGCGACGTTCGGGCTGGGCGCCGAGGTCGTCGTCCGGCCCGCCGGCTCGCTCTCCCCCGGCGAGCTCACCCGCGCCGAGCTGGCCGTGCTGGCCCTGCGGCGCACGACCGCGCTGCTGCTCGACGAGCCGACGAACCACCTGGACCTGGCGTCGCTCGAGGCGCTCGAGGCGGCGCTCGCGGGGTGGCCCGGGGCGCTCGTCGTCGCCTCGCACGACGAGCGGTTCCGCGCGGCGCTCGGGATCACGCGGACGGTGCAGGTGCGCGGGCACGGCGACTGAGCCGCCTCCGCGCCCGGGCCCTCGCGCCGCCCCGTGCCGCGCCCGTCCCTACGCCCCCTGCAGGCAGAGCACCGCGTTGTGGCCGCCGAACCCGAACGAGTTCGACAGCGCGGTCAGCGGGCGGTCGGCGGGGCGGTCCAGCGCGAGCGCCGTGCCGGTGACGATCCGCAGCCCCACCTCGGGGTCCTCCTGCTCGTAGCCGAGGTTCGGCGGGGCGACGGCGTCGCGCAGCGCCAGGAGCGTCGCGACCGCCTCGACCGCGCCGCCGGCGCCGAGCAGGTGGCCCAGCGTCGACTTCGTGGACGAGACGGGGACCGTGGCCGCCCGCGCGCCCAGGGCCGCGCGCAGCGCCCGCGCCTCGGCGGCGTCGTTCAGCGGCGTGGAGGTGCCGTGGGCGTTCACGTAGTCGACGTCGTCGGAACCGACGCCCGCGTCCTCCAGCGCGCGCGTCATCGCCAGCGCGGCCCAGCGGCCGTCGGGCTCGGGCGCCGTCAGGTGGTGGGCGTCGACGGTCGTCCCGTAGCCGGCGACGACCCCGAGGATCGCGGCGCCGCGGGCCCGCGCGCGGGTCTCCTCCTCCAGGACGAGCACCGCGGCGCCCTCCCCCATGACGAAGCCGTCGCGCCGCGCATCGAACGGCCGCGAGATCCCGGACGGCGACGACGCGCCCATCTGCGCGAACGCCGCCTGCGCGTAGGGCGTGACGGTCGCCTCGGAGCCGCCGACGAGCATCGCGTCGGCGTCGCCCGCCTGGATCGCTCGCACGCCCGAGCCGATGGCGTTCGCCCCCGCCGCACAGGCGGACAGCGTCGCGTAGCCCGGGCCGTGCAGCCCGTGGCGCATCGCGACCGTCCCGGTGGCGGCGTTGCCCATGAGCATCGGGATGCCGAGCGGCGACAGGCCCTGCGGCCCCTTGTCGCGGTGCACGTCGATCTGCGCCTCGAGCGTGCCGAGGCCGCCGATGCCGGTGCCGATGACGCAGCCGATCCGCGTGGGGTCCAGGCCGGCGTGCTCGTCGCCCCAGCCCGCCGCGGCCAGCGCCTCGTCGGCCGCGACGATCGCCATCTGGGTGAAGCGGTCGGCGCGGCGCGCCTCCTTGACCGTCAGGTGCTCACGCGGGACGAACGACGTCGCCGCCCCCGCCCCGTCGACGATGCCGACGTCGCCGGCCGTCCAGCGGCGGTGCAGCTCCTCGGCCCCCACGCCGAGGGCGGTGACCGCCCCGACGCCGGTGACGACGACCCGCGGGCGGAGGGTGGTGGGGCGGTCGGGAGCGGGCATGGTCCTCCGGGGATCGCGGGCCGCGCGCAGCGACCCTGTGGTTCGTTGCGTGATGCTACTCGCCCCGCGCCGCGGCCCGGGGACGCGCCGGTGGCCCGTGCCAGAGACGGGGACGCGCCGGTGGTGCGGGCCGAAGGCGGGGACGCGGGGAACTCGGGGACGGAGCCGAGGGCGAGTCGGCCCCCGGGGCCTGACCTGCCGGACCGCGGGGCACGGGACCGACCGGCAGCACCACCCCGGCCGCGCCGGCGTCAGGCGGCGCTCGCGGCGGCGAGCCGCACCGGATGGTCGGGGCCGGCGCCCGGCCCCGGGACGGCCTCCGCGTCGCCCGGCCCGAGGTCGCGCCCGCAGCGCGAGCAGCGCCAGTGGGCGTCGACCGCGCCGCCGCAGCCGCGATGCTCGACGAGGACGGGCGGGCCGCCCGGCCGCGGCGCGTGCGCGTCGCCCCAGCGCATGAGCGCGTGGAGGACCGGCGCCAGGTCCTCGCCCTTCGGGGTCAGCCGGTACTCGTGCCGCGGCGGCCGCTCCTGGTACGGGCGCCGCTCGACGACGCCGTGCGCGACGAGCAGCTCCAGCCGCGCCTGCAGGACGTTGCGCGCCACCCCCAGATCCGCCTGGAGCTCGTCGAAGCGCCGCAGCCCCAGCAGCAGGTCGCGGACGATCAGCAGCGTCCACCGCTCGCCCACCACCTCGAGCGCCGAGGCGACGCTGCACACCTGCCCCGGGTAGTCGCGCTGGAGCGCCATGCCGCCAGCCTACGACCGGTGCGTTGCGCCACGCAACCCGCCAGACGGGGCGTTCGCGGGGACGGCGGCGCGCGATACTCGACGCCATGGACCTCGGCATCCAGGGCAGGACCGCGATCGTCGGCGGCGCGTCGGCCGGCATCGGCCGCGCGATCGCGCAGGCGCTCGTCGACGAGGGCGTCCGCGTCGTCCTCTCCTCGCGCGACCCCGAGCGCACGGCGCGGGCCGCGGAGGAGGTCGGCGCGGCCGCCGGCATCCAGTGGGACACGGACGACGTCGCCGGCGCGGACCGCCTGGTCGACGCCGCCGAGGCCGCGGTCGGCCCGATCGACATCGTCGTCGTCAACACCGGCGGGCCGCCGGCCGGCCCCGACCCGCTCGCGTTCGCCGACGAGGAGTGGGAGACCGCGCACCGCAACCTGGTCCGCGCCCCGATGGCGCTGCTGCGCCGCACGCTGCCGGGGATGCGCGAGCGTGGCTGGGGCCGCGTCGTCGGCGTCGCGTCCACGTCGGTCCGCGAGCCGATCGCGAACCTGATGCTGTCGAACGCCGAGCGCTCCGGCGCGCTCGCGGCGTTCAAGACGCTGGCGCGCGAGGTCGCCGCCGACGGCGTGACGATCAACACCCTGCTGACCGGCCGCATCGCCACCCGGCGCATGGAGGCGATCTACGGCTCCCTCGAGAAGGCCGAGGCGCAGGCGCGCGGCGTCGTCCCCGCCGGCCGCCTGGGCCGACCGGAGGAGATGGCGTGGGCCGCCGCGTTCCTCTGCTCCGACCGCGCGGCGTACGTCACCGGCGCGGCGCTGCCGGTCGACGGCGGGTTCCTGCGCGGGATCTGACCGCCCGGGCGTGGGGCGCGCGGCCCGACGCGGCGGCCCGTGCACCGCCGCAGGCGCGCGGCGGACCGGCGCGACGGACCGGCGCGGCGTGGCGGCAGCCCCGGCTTGGCGGCAGGCGCGGCGGTCCGGCGTTGCGGGCCGGGCCCTGCGGCCCGGCACACGCGCCGACGGCCGCGGCGCCTAGCCCAGCGCCCGCGCGTTGCGCAGGTTGGCCCGCGCCAGGTCGACCATCTTCCCGACGCCGCCGGCCAGGACGGTCTTGCCGGCGGCCATCGCGAACTGGCGGATCTGCTGCGTGGAGACGTGCGGCGGCATCGACAGCGCGTTCGGGTCGGTGACGACGTCGACGAGCACCGGCCCGTCCGTCGCGAGCGCGCGGGCCAGGCCGTCGCGCAGGTCCTCGGGCCGCTCGATCCGCACGCCCTCGATGCCGACGCCGCGCGCGATGGCGGCGTAGTCGACGGGGGCGTGGTCGGTCTCGTGCTCGGGCAGGCCCTCGACGAGCATCTCGAGCTTGACCATCCCCAGCGAGGAGTTGTTGAAGACGACGATCTTGACCGGCAGCCCGTGGCGACGGACGGTCAGCAGCTCGCCCATCAGCATCGCCAGGCCGCCGTCGCCCGACATCGAGACGACCTGCCGCACCGGCTGCGCGAGCTGCGCGCCGATCGCGTGCGGCAGCGCGTTGGCCATCGACCCGTGCCAGAAGCTGCCGATCACGCGGCGGCGGCCGTTCGGCGTGAGGTACCGCGCCGCCCAGACGGTGTTCATCCCCGTCTCGACGGTGAAGACCGCGTCGTCGGCGGCGACGTCGTCGAGGACGTCCGCGACGTACTCGGGATGGATCGGCGTGCGCTGCCGGCGGTCGTCCGTGTAGGCCGCGACGACGTTCTCGAGCGTGCGGGCGTGGCGGGCGAGCATCTCGTCCAGGAACGTGCGGTCGGTCTTCTCGTCGAGCATCGGGCGCAGCAGGCGCAGCGTCTCGCGGACGTCGCCGTGCACGCCGACGGACACCGGGGTGCGGCGGCCGATGCGGCCGGCGTCGCGGTCGACCTGGGCCGTCGGCGTGTCGGGCAGGAAGTCGGTGTACGGGAAGTCCGTGCCGAGGAGCAGCAGCAGGTCGGCCTCGTGCATCGCGTCGTACGCGGCGCCGTAGCCGAGCAGGCCGCTCATGCCGACGTCGTAGGGGTTCTCCCACTGCACGGCCTCCTTGCCGCGCAGCGAGTGGCCGATCGGCGCCTTGATCGTCAGCGCCAGGTCGAAGAGCTCCTGCCGGGCGTCACGGGCGCCTGCGCCGGCGAAGATCGTCACGGTGCGCGCCGCGTTGATCGCCTCGGCGAGCGCCTGCACCTGCGCCGTCGGCGGGACGGGCGTGGCGTGCTCGACGACGAACGGCGCGTCGCCGGTGGGGTGCACGGCGTCCTGGTCGGCGACGTCGCCCGACATGATCAGGACGGAGACGGCGCGGTCGCTGATCGCGCGCTGGATCGCGATGCGGGCGATCCGCGGCATCTGCTCGGCGTGGTTGATCGCCTCGCAGTACGAGGAGCAGTCGCCGAAGACGCGCTCGGGGTGCGTCTCCTGGAAGAAGCCGGTGCCGGTCTGCGTCGCCGGGATGTGCGACGCGAGCGCCAGGACGGGCGCGCCGGAGCGCTGCGCGTCGTACAGGCCCTGGATCAGGTGCGTGTTGCCCGGCCCGCACGAGCCGGCGCAGACGGCCAGCCGGCCGGTGACCTGCGCCTCGGCCGCGGCGGCGAACGCGGCGGCCTCCTCGTTGTGGACGTGCACCCACTCGATCCCGTCCGTCCGCCGGATCGCGTCGACGATCGGGTTGAGGCTGTCGCCCACCACCCCGTAGACGCGCTCGACCCCCGCCTGGCGGAGGGTGTGGACGAACTGGTCGGCGAGCTTCACGGCGGGGCCTCTCGGTCGGGGACGGACTGGCCCATCCACCGTAGCTCGCGCCCCGCGGCGGCCGCTTGCGGCGGACGACTGCGGCTACGCCAGCGCGCCGACGACCGCGCCGAGGAGCGCCTCGCCGGCGAGGCCCACGAGCACGCACGCCGGCAGCCACCGCCAGTCCCGCCCGCCGCGCAACGTCGCGAGCGCGATCCCGCCGCCGATCGCCCACCACAGGGCGGCGGTGTCCCAGTACCCCAGGTCGCCGGCGTACGTCCACGCCCCCTCGGCGAGGAAGACGGCGGCGAGCGTCGCCCCGCCCAGGCCCCGCACCGCCGGCGCCCCGACGCGGCCGAGCCGCCCGGCGACCGCGAGCACCGGACCGCCCACGACGGCGCAGCCGACCCACATCGCGACGATCGCCGCGCTGCCCGTCGAGTAGCCGCGCAGCTCGTTCGTGACGTAGTAGCCGACGACCTGCAGCGCGCAGACCGCCAGGCCCGCCGCGGCCGCGCCGCGGGCGGTCGCGGTCGTGCGCCCGACGAGCCACGGCGCGACGAGCCACGCCGCCACCGAGTTGACCAGAGCGTTCAGCATCCCCGGCATCACGGCCTGCCCGAACGCGGTGAGCGACCCGACGAGCAGGCCCGCGACGACGGCCAGGAGCGCGCGCTGGGGCGCGGTGCGCAGGCCCGGGCGGGCGGACGGCGGTGGGGCGGGCGCGGCGACGGAGCTCATGCCGTCCAGCGTCACGCGGGGCGGGCCCACGCACATCGGGCCCGGGAGGGAACCGGCGGGCCGCGGGCTCATCCCTGGGACGGAGCCGGCGCCGGGCGTCGCGCTCCTCTTCCCCTCTGGTCCTGGCCGACGCGGACTTCGGCCGGAACGGCGGACGCCCGGCCGGGCCGGGCGTCGGGGCGCGGCGGCGAGGCCGCGCGGCAGGTACCCCCACGGGGAATCGAACCCCGGCTACCAGCGTGAAAGGCTGGCGTGCTAACCGCTACACCATGAGGGCAGGTGCCGCCCCAGTGTAGACCGGCGGCCGGGGCCGTGGCCGGCCGCGCCGCTCCGTCCCCACGGGGACGCGGACGCGCGGCCGACGCGCGGTGCCTACGGGCGGTGGTCCTCGGAGGTCGCCTCGTGCGGGCCGTCCTGGCCGAGGTCCTGGTGCATGGCCTCGTCGGGCTCGCCGTAGGTGTCCTCGGCCGGGTCGCGCTCGGCCTCGTAGTCGCGCGAGTCGGAGACGATCGGCGTGGTGCCGTGCTGGTCGCCGTGCGTGGCGTGCTCGATGAGCTCCTGCTCCGCGAGCTCGAAGCCCTCGGACTGGCCCTCGCCCGCCTCGTCGAGCGGCCGCTGCTCCTCGGCGCGGCGCGCGGCCAGGTTGCGCTCCGGGTCGGTGATCTGCGGGAAGTCGGAAGTCCCCATGGACGGAAGGTACCCCGCCCCCGCGGCGCCCATGCGCGGGGCTGCGCCGCGCGGCCCGCGGTCCTACACTCCGCAGCGGGCCGCTAGCTCAATCGGTAGAGCAAGGGCCTTTTAAGCCCGGGGTTCTGGGTTCGAGTCCCAGGCGGCCCACCTCTTGGCGCTCACCGGGACCGTGCAGCGCAAGCAGCTCTGGATCTGGCCAGGTCCCCACGGTCCTCCTCCGCGCTCCGTCTGGGCTGCTTCGTCGGACCGCCAGCGCCTCGTTGACTCGCTCGCCGCTACGTGCTGTCGGACGCCGTTCGATACGGAGCACCGGATCGGGGGGCGGGACAGATTCCGGCCCGCGCAGCGACGCCCCGAGCTGTCGCGCACACCAAGGGCCCAGTGCCGCCGCGACTTCGAGCCGCGGCCTTCAGTCCTCGAATGCAGTCGACAGCTGACGAGACGATGCAGCCCCGCGACAGGAGGGCCATGTCGACCTGCTCAGCCGAACGGAGCGAAGGCGGCGGACGATGTAGCTCGAGGTCCTGCCCCGGCGGGTCTTTCGTGCCCAGATACCGATGGTGCCGTCCCAGAACACGGGCGTCCCTGCAACCCTGATCCGCCGAGCTTCGGGGCCAGAACTCAGCGCGAAGCCCCTCCGGCCACCGCGGTCGACGACCCAGGCTCCGGTGCACACCGGACGCCTCGCACCATGGACGCGTCGGACGCCACCGTCCGCCGCGACCACGACGCGGCGGGCAGACGGCACCACCGAGACCGCACGCGCGCCCTCGAGACGCGGAGCGGCGCGCCGGACGACACCATCGGCGTCCACGAACACGGGCACCAGTCCACGCCGGAGGCGTCGCTTGAGCCGGGCAGGGACGTCGGTCGGCACTGCGACCCGCACCGCCAGCGAGCCATCAGGCTGCAACGCCACGCCGCGAACGGCCCCGTGCGGCTGTCCCGCGCGCTTCAGGATGCTCCGGTCGGAAACGCGGTATCGCACGCCACCCGACTCGATATCGATCACCTCTCGCCCGCGGCTCACGTCCTGCACGGAATACCGGCCGGCGAACGTCCCGTTCGGATCCGACAGACGACGCGGTCCATAGTGAGCGCCCGTCTCGGGATCGCTCAGGAGAAGCCCATCGGCCGTAGGCTGCATGAGGAGGACGCCGGGCTGAAGGGACGCGAGCATCGGGCCCTGCCCCCAGGGGAACGCTTGCTGCAGCGAGCCGTCGCCCGCACGAAACACGAACGTCCGCAGAGCGGGTTCACACGACTGCGGGGCGTCCTCAGCGCACACCGATCCGCGCACGTACACGCGTCCGCCGGCCACGCCGAGATCCTCTACGACCTCGTTGGGAAGGCCGTCGTAGCGGTCGACCGTGCCGGGCGCCGGTCGCACCGCCCGTGCTGGGACGGGAGCGAGACGGACGGATTCAGCCGTCCCCCCAGACACCGGCCATGACCGCAGGGTCAAGTGCCCGATCGGAGAGAGCGAGCCGAACAGCTGCCAGATGCGGCCGGCAGCGACCACCGGCGAACGCGCGTCGCTACCGGGAGTGGCCGTCCCGACACCCGCGTCGATCCGGAAGCCAGCCACCGGGCTCTCCCGCGCGGTGCTCGGCTGAGCGGCGAGCCCCGCCCAACCGAGCACTGCGGTCGCGATCGCCAGCGTTCTCGCGCACCCGCCGCTGGACGGCCTCAGTCGCATCGCTTCGCGCTGTCATCCGGGCCCGCGTACGGCGAAGCCGTCACTGTGCCGTCCTCGCTCCTCACGAACGTGCGCAGCATGCAAGCGACCCTCCGTTCCGGGGAGTGGTTCTCACCTGTCCGGAGCGTACTCCCGGACTTCTCGTACGGTCGCATGCCCCGGACGGCACCGAGAGCGGCGGAGAGGCCGTCAACGTGGGCCGGGCCGCTCCCCGCGATGAAGGCCCGGCGCGGCGAGGCGCGAGGTCAGCGCCCCCGCAGCACCCGCCAGCGCCGCACGGCCACGCGCGAGCGGTTGCCCGCCGCGTCCGTCGCCTGCACCCGCACGACGTGCAGGCCGACCCGGGCCGTCACGACGAACGGGCTGCGGCACGCCCGCCAGCGGCCGCGGTCGACGCGGCAGCGCAGCGTCGCGCCCTTCTCGGTGCGCACGACGAAGCGCGCGCGCCGGGCGCGGGTGCGCGGGCGGGGCCCCGACGTCAGGCGCACGACCGGCCGGACCGTGTCGCGCAGCACCGGGACGGACGGGGCGGCCGGCGCGGCCGGGGCCGGCGCGGGCGGCGCGGGCGACACGGGGGCCGGCGCCGCGGTCGCCGGCGCGGCCGGGCGCGGTACGGCGCGGGCGGCGCGGACGACGGCCAGCGCGTCGATGCGGCCGGTGCCGGCGTCGAGCGGCCCGAACGTCGGCAGGGCGACGCCGCTGCCCACGACGGCGGCGACGATCTGGTCGTCCGTGGCCCACGGCGCGGCCTGGCGGGCCAGCGCGTCGACGGCCGCGGCGTGCGGGGCGGCGGCCGAGGTGCCGCAGAAGGTGTTGCGGCTGCCGAAGAACGTCGTCTTCGTGCAGTCCGTCGCCGCGACGTCGGGCTTGCTCAGGCGGCGCGGCGCGGGCAGCGCGTCGGCGGGCCGGCCGTCGGGGCGCACGGGGCCGAAGACGTGCGTGACGGGACCGCGCGAGGAGTAGGCGGCCGGCGCCTGCGGCGCGCTCGCGTTGATCGCGCCGACGGAGACCGTGTCCTCGCCGCCGGAGTGGCCGAAGACCGTGGGCCCGAACGTGTCGCTGCTCGTGGCTGCGTGCTCGACGGCGGTGACGTCGCCGGCGATCAACACCTTGGCGCGCGGGGTGCGCGCGGCGCCCGTGCCGGCGCGGACGATCGACGCCTGCACCGTCTGCGCGGTCGTGGCGGCGTTCTTCCACGAGACGATCTCGACGGGGCGCTGGCCGCCGTCCTCGAGCGGCGCGGCGTTCGGCTCGGTGCTCTTCGCCAGCACCCGGCCCGTGCCGTCGTGCAGGTACAGGTCCAGGTCGGTGCGCACGCCGTCCCACGGCTCGGCCCACTGCAGGTCGAGCAGCAGTCGCCCGCCGGCGGGGACGGTGATGCCCAGGCCGGTGTCGGCCGCGTCCGGCGCCGGGTCGAAGTCCTCGTACGCCGCCGCGTCGCCCGGCGTCGGCAGCACGCCCTCGGGCCCCTCCGTCGTCGGCGGGGCGGGGACGTCCGTGGTGACCGGACGCAGCGCCGGGGTCTCCCACGAGCCGATCGCGTGGCCCGCGGCGTCGGTCGCGTGCGCGTTGCCCGCGGACGAGTAGTAGGACGCGCCGTCGCGGCGGACGTCGGCGATCGCCACGTCGATCGGCCCGGGCTGGAAGATCGGCTCGTCGTAGTAGCCGACGTCGTCGGTGAGCACGTCGGCGCCGGCCGCGCGCAGGCGGCGGATGTTGTCGGCGAAGGCCTGCTGGCCGCCGAACGCGGTGGCGAAGGAGAGGCCGGCGCCGGGCGCCAGGTCGTGCACGAGCTGCGTCATCGCGCGGCCCTCGTCGGACGGGGCCGGGGTGTCGTCGTCCTCGACCGCCGTGTCGTCGACGAGGTCGACCGGGGTGGTCCGGCCGCACGGGTTCCCCGGCCCGGGCAGGTCGCCGCTGGCGACGTCGGCCGCGGCGCGCGTGCTCGTGCCCGCCGCCCGGTCGAACGAGTCCGAGAGCACGCCCACGGTGACCCCCGACCCGTCCACGCCCTCCTGCTCGCGCGCGTC
Source organism: Patulibacter sp. SYSU D01012 (assembly GCF_017916475.1). Classification (GTDB taxonomy): domain Bacteria; phylum Actinomycetota; class Thermoleophilia; order Solirubrobacterales; family Solirubrobacteraceae; genus Patulibacter. Next base: position 524,587 of record NZ_JAFMTB010000003.1, on the reverse strand, counting down.
GGCGGCGTGCAGGAGCAGGTCGCCAGCGGAGCGGACCGCCCCGCAGGCCGGCGCCGCGGCGGCGGCCGCGACGCCCTCGGGCGCGCCCACGGCGGGGCGCAGCACCTCGCGGGCGATGCGCACGCCGGGGACGGCGGCGACGCGCCGCAGCGCCGCCGGCGCGACGGCGACGGTGACGACGCCCGCGCGCGGGCTCTCGTGGACCACGCGCGCGCCCGCGGCGCGCAGGGCGGCGGCGCGCGCGGCCACGTCGCCGGTGACGGTGACCTCGGCGAGCACGCGGCCCCCGTCGCGCGCCAGCGCGGCCGGGCCGGCGGCCGGGACGCCCGCCCGACGGGCCTGCACCGCGGGGGACGCGCCGGCGCTGCGGGCCACGGCGGTCAGGCGCGGGCTGAGCCCGTCGATCGTGTCGACGTCGGCGGCGGACGTGACGGCCGGCCCGGCGAGGGCGGCGAGGACGACGACGGCCACGGCGGGCCGGGATGGGCGGGGCACGGCGGCTCCTGAGGCGGGCGGACGAAGGCCGCGACGGGCGCGCGGCGGCGAGTAAGGGTACCCGAACAACTGACCGGTGGGCGCCGCCGGACGCGCGTCCTGGACGGGACGTCGTACACGCCGACCGCGGCGTGCCGCCGCGGCGCCCATCCCCTCGCCTGCCCCCCCGGGCCCCGGCGGAGCACGGCCCGCGCGCTCGGAGCGCCGACCGCACCGCCGAAGGCCCCGGAGGAGCGCGGCCGGCGCGGCGCCCCGGCGTATCCTCGCCCGGGTGAGCACGCAGACGGATCACACGAACCTGTACGCCATGTACGCGTCGTTCAAGGCGGCGCGCGGGCACCGGCGCGTCGACCAGGCCGCGCGCGCCGAGCTGGCCGCCGACGCCGAGGCGGCGCTGACGGGCGGCGAGGCGGTCCTGCGCGGCGCGTACTCCACCGTCGGCTTCCGCGCCGAGGTCGACCTGATGCTGTGGCTCATCGGCCCGAGCGCCGACGCGCTGCAGGACGCCCTCGTGCGCTTCAACCGCACGAAGCTGGGGCAGTCCGTCGACCCGTGGTGGACGTCGATCGGCGTGCACCGCGAGGCCGAGTTCAACAAGGGCCACATCCCGGCGTACCTCGAGGGCACCGACCCGCGCAAGTACCTGTCCGTCTACCCCTTCGTCCGCTCCTACGACTGGTACCTGCTGGACCCGCAGGAGCGCTCGCAGATGCTGCGCGAGCACGGCATGATGGCCGCCGGCTACAAGGACGTCCGCGCCAACACGATCAGCGCGTTCGCCCTGAACGACTACGAGTGGCTGCTGGCGTTCGAGGCCGACGAGCTGGAGCGGATCGTCGACCTGATGCGCGAGCTGCGCGCGGCCGAGGCCCGGCGCCACACGCGCGAGGAGCTGCCCTTCATCACGGGCATCCGCAAGCCGCTGGCCGACGTGGTCGCCGACCTGCCGTAGCGGCCGGCGCGCCGCGCTCCGGGGCCGCGACCGACCGGGGCGCGCCCCGGCGCGCTGCGGATCAGGCGCCGAACGCCATCGCCACGAGCGCGGCGGCGTACGGGAAGACGGCGCAGAGGGCCATGCGACGGCGCAGGGTCATGGCCGCAGCGTACGGCACGCGCGGGGGCCGCTCAGGTCCGGGGCGGGAGCACCGTCACGCGCACGGCGCGCCGCCGCAGCAGGTCGGCCCACTGGTCGGCGACGAGCGAGGTGCGGAACACGACGGCGCGCTCCTGCACCGCCCGGACGCTGTACTCCGTCCGCGGGTCCTCGAGGCGCCAGCGGTCGAGCGCCCGCATCGCCGAGCGCAGCTGCCCGTACGAGGCGCCGTACGCGCGCTGCACCCGCCAGACCGCTCCCGCGCCCGCCGGGGCCGTGTCGCCCGTCCGCAGCCGGGCCAGGATCCCGGACCGGCACAGCGCCTCGAGCGCCGCGCGGACGGTCTTGCGGTGGTCCGTGCCCGTCAGGCCGAAGAGCTGGCCGTACTCCGCGGCGACCTGCGAGACGGAGGCGGGGGCCGGCCCGGCGCGGCCGGCGGTCGTCTCGGCGACGAGCATCCAGATCACCGCGCAGCGCAGCGCGAGCGCCACCGACGCGCGCGTGTAGCCCGTCGGGCCGATCATCAGGCTGCCGATCTCGAAGGGCAGGAGCAGCAGCGGGTCGCCGGTGGCGGCGGTCGGCGGCAGCGCGTCGGCGGGGATGCCCGAGCGGACGTCGATCAACGTGCGCGCGCTGCCGGCGACCTCCTCCTCGCGCGGGCGGAACTGCCGCAGACCCACGTCCCACTGCTCGGGCGGGGTCGCCCCGTCGGCGGCCCCGTCGAGCGTCACCCGCAGACGTCCCGTCTCGGCGAGCTCGCGCCAGCGTCGCTGCCCCACGCCGAAGGTGAAGGTGCGGTGCGCCTCGTCGACGACGAAGCGACCGAAGCTGCCGATGACGTGGTCCTGCGCGACGACGGCCTCGTACCGGGCCACGCCCTCGAGCAGCGTGGCCGGATCCGGTGCGGGCGGGCGCTCGGGGACCACCCCGTCGGCGCGGGTCCGCAGCACGCCGAGCGCCTCGAGCGTGGCGAGCGCGTCGCCGGCCGGCTCGGCCTCGTCCGCGTACGGGGCGGCGGCCTCGGCGTACGCCGCGCGCACGGGCTCGAGGCCCGCCGGGAGCGTGGCGACGTGGCCGCCGGTCGCGCGCACCACGCGCGTCCACGCGAGCGCCGCGGAGCGGGTCCGGCGCGGCTCGGCCCCCTCCATCACGAGCGGGAGGACCGCATCGAGGCCGTCGGCCAGGAGCGGCGACGCGTCGGCGCCGTCGCGGAGCGGACCCCGGCGCGCGTCGCCCACCCGCACGGACGGCATGGCGACCTCGGCGGCCGTCAGGCCCCCGCGCCACGCACACAGCTCGCGCACCAGCATCCGCCTGGGGACGCTCACCCGAGACACCCTATCCTCGCTCCCGGCGGGGCGGACGCAACCTCGGTGCAACGGTCGGCGCCGGCGAGGGGGGTCCGACGAGCCGCGTGCCCGGGGACGCGCCGCGGGCGGACGTCGGGACGCGCGGTGGGCGGACGACGGCGCGCCGGCGACGCGCGCGGGCGTCAGGCCTGGCCGAGGAGGGCGCGCTCGATCAGGTCGATCGACGCCTCGAGCTGCTCGACGGTCGCGTCCTTCACGTGCGTGATGCCGACCTGCTTGTTGACCCACGCGTTGATCTCGCGCTGCGTGGCGCGGCGCGCGCGACCCAGCTCGGAGACCAGGCGGTGCCGGGTCTCGCGCAGCCGCTGGCGCTGCTGCCACAGCGGCATCTCGGCCGTCGCGGCGGGCGGACCGCCGGGGGCCGGCGCCGACGGCACGGTGCCCATGGGCTGGATCGGCCGACCCGTCGACACCCCGGACGGCTCCTGCTTGAGCGGCGTCGCCCCGCCGAAGAGGTCGAGCTGCGCGGCGGGCGCCATGTCGGCGTTCAGCGCCTTGAACTCGGGCGCCAGACCCATCTCGTCCTCGGTCTTCGTCGCCGGCTCGTCGAGCAGCTGCTCGGGCGCGTCCGGGTCGACGTCCTCCTTGCGGCGCAGGAGGGGCACGAGTTCCTTGTCGACCGCCGACGCGTGCGCGCGCAGGGTCGGCTCGGCCGGGATGTACAGCCACGAGCCCTCGACGGGCCGGTCGGGGATCGTGCGGACGAAGCGCCCGACGATCTGGCGGAAGATCATGGCCGTCTTCGCGGCCGTCGCGTAGACGCCGACGCGCAGGCGCGGGATGTCGACGCCCTCCGAGACCATGTTGACCGCGACGATCCACGGGTCGGCGGAGCGCTTGAACGCCTCGAGCTTGGCGTGGGCCTGCGGGTCCGTGTGCATGACCACGACGGGCGGCGCGCCCGTGATGCGGTGCAGCGTGGCGGCGACCGCGCGGGCGTGGTCGCCGTCGGCGGCCACGACCAGGCCGCCCGCCTCGGGGTGCGAGTGCTCCCGCAGGCGGGCCAGGCGGCGGTCCGCGTCGGCGAGGATCTTCGGCAGCGCGCCCTCCAGGTCCGTCGAGATCGCGGTGCGGTACCGCCGCGCGCGCTGGTCGGAGGAGACCGCGTCGGCGAAGGACGCCTCGATCGTGTCGTCGCCGGACTGCCACGACATCGTGCCGTCGAACGGGATGAACGAGACGGGGCGGCACACCCCGTCGCGGACCGCGTCGGCGTACCCGTAGGCGTAGTCGGGCTGCGAGACGCCGTCGGAGTCGTACTCGACGCCCGGGATCTCGGTCGCGTCCGAGCGGAACGGGGTGCCGGACAGGAGCAGCCAGCGGCGGGCGCGGGACAGCGCCAGCTTGAAGCCCTTGCCCCAGGCGAGCTCGTCGCCCAGGTGGTGCGCCTCGTCCGCGATGACGATCGTGCTCTCGGTGCACTGGCTCGCCCAGCGCTCGGCGGACTGCGCCACGCGGGCGTACGTGACGGCCACGCCGTGGAAGCCGGCGGGCGGCGTCAGCTCGGGCGCGTCGGGCGCCAGGTGCACGCCCAGGCGGGCGGCGGCCTCGGCCCACTGGCGCGTGAGCGGGGCCGTCGGGCAGACGAGCGCGATGCGGTCCGCCTGGCGCGCGTAGAGCAGCCGGACGGCCTGCTCGAGCGCGGGACGGGTCTTCCCCGCGCCGGGCGCGGCGGCGATCAGGAACGCCCCGGAGTCCCAGGCGTCCATCTTCTGGAGGACCTCCTGCTGCCAGGCGCGGAGTCCGGGGGGTATCGGCATCGACGCGGACACGGCGACGAGGGATGTTGGGGGTGCCGCCGGACGGCAGAACACCCCCTGCAAAGCGCGAGGATGCCCCCGCGGCGGCGCCGTCGCTCGACGGCGTAGACCGGGCGGGACGCGGGTCGCGGAGCTGGCGCCCTCCCGCTAGGGTGCCGCCCATGGGCACCGTGGTGGTCATCGTGGTCCTCGTCGCGATCGGCGTGGGACTCGGCGTCGTCTGGTCGCGCCGGCGGGCCGGCGCGACCCCGCCGGGCGGCGCGCTGCCCGGCCCGGTCGACCCGTTGGCCGAGGGCCCGGGCGGGCCGCTCGACGGCCTGGGCATCGGCGCCGTCGTCTCGCACGGCGGCCACGACTACGTCGTCCGGGGCGAGGTGCGCTTCGACGAGGACGGCTACGTCTGGACGGAGTACCACCTGGACGCCGGCGGCGACGAGCGCACGTGGCTCTCCGTGGACGTCTCCGACGGCACCGAGGTCGCCCTGTGGCGCGCGGTCGACGAGCCCGGCGGCCTGGAGCCCGGCGCGAGCAGCGTGCCGTTCGAGGGCCGCACCTACCGCAAGGTCGAGTCGGGCCGCGCGACCTTCACCGCGACCGGCACGACGGGCCTGCCGGCGTCCGGCCGCGCCTGGTACGCCGACTACAAGGACGGCGACGCGCTGCTCGCCTTCGAGCGCTGGTCGACGGACGGGTCGTGGGAGGTCTCGACCGGCACCGAGATCGAGGCCCACCTGCTCGACGTGTACCCGGCCGGCCGCAGCGCCGGGGGCGTCGCGTGAGCCCCGTGGACCGCGTCGATCCGACGCCGGACGACGACGCCGGCGAGCGCGACGCGATCGCGTCCGCGAAGGCCGCGCTCGACGCCGCCCGCGAGTCGGTCGCCGCGCTCGTCACCGTGCGCGCGAAGGCGCTCCAGGAGGCCGCCCGGCTGCGGCAGCGGGCGGAGGCGCCCGGCCGCGAGGAGCTGACCGACTCGGCCGCGCTGCACGAGGCGCGCGCCACCGACCTGGAGGCCCGGATCGCGCAGCTGCGCGACCTGGCGCACCGGGCCGAGGTGGCGTACGAGGCGCTGCGCGCCGACCACGCGACGGCCGAGGGCGAGGAGCCCCCGGCCCCCGGCGAGCCCTCCGACGGGATCTCCGGGACCGGCTGACCGTGGACCTGCGTCTCGACGTCCCGTTCGTCGACGCGGCGGCGGAGGACCTGGCCTGGGCGCTGCTGCCCGGCACGGTCGCCCCGGCCGGCCTGGCCGCGATCGACGTCCCCGGCGGCGCCGCCAGCGCGCGCCTGCACGTCCTCGGGGCCTCGCACGCCGTCGAGCTGACGTTCGCCGGCGGCGCCCGCCTGACCGAGGTCGTCGCGTGCGGCGCGCCCGACGGCCGCGCGCTCGCCGCCGCACCCGCCCGGCTGGTGCGCGACGGGCTGGAGTACCGCTTCGCCGCCGACGTCGAGACGACGACCGCCGCGGCGGTCGCGACGCTCGCCGACGACCTGCGGGCCGAGCTGGCCGGCCACGACGGCGCGCTGTTCGCCGCGTTCCCCGGCGCGCCCGGCGCCGCGACGGCCCTGCGCACGCTGCCCGTCCCGGGCGGCGCCGGCTGGGAGACCTGGCACCTGTACCCCGAGCGCCACGAGGTCGTCCGCACCCGGACGACGGTCGCCCCGCTCCCGGAGGCCGCCCGGTGACGCCCCGCCAGAAGTCGACCGCCACGTTCGGCGGGGCCGCGCTCGTCGCGGTCATCGCGCTCGTCGTCCTCGTCGGCGGCCTCGCCTCCTGCGGCGGCTCCGTCCGCGGCTACGTGAAGGACCACTACACGAAGGTCTCCTCGCGCAACGGGACGGACACGTACCGCTCGCGGGACGGCGTCGCGAAGGTGACGAAGGACATCACGAGCAAGTGGAAGCCCGCCGACCGCCTGACCGACCCGGGCGGCGTCTTCCTGCGCTACCGCGACGACCTGGTCGCGGTCCGGCCGCGCACCGGCGGCGGCAGCGACATCACGGTCGACGACGCCGAACGCGGCTATGCGCACTGGTACCCGTACGTCGGCGGCTGGTTCGGCACGTACTCCGGCCGCGGCGAGGGCTTCCGCGGCGGCGGACCGGGGAGCGGCAAGTGAGCCGCCCGCGCCTGGCGCTCGTCGGCGCGCTGCTCGCGCTGGCCGCCGGCGCGCCGTCCGCGGCCGCCCAGGGCGTCACCGCGACCGTGCCGGCGGCGACGGTGCCCGGGAGCGCCGCGACCGCGCCCGGCGCGACGACGACCGGGACGACCGCCACGACGCCGCAGCTCACCGCCGAGCAGGCGGGCAGGGGGCTGCTGCTGGACGCCGGCGACCGCGTCGAGCTGGCCCAGAGCCTGGCGGACGCGACGTCCGAGACGGGCGTCTGCTTCGGCTACGAGCTGCGCCTGTCGGGCTCGGGAACAGCCGGCGGCACCGAGTCGCTCTCCAGCGGCGGGCCGAACGTCGCCGTCGACGAGATGCCGCCGTCGTCGTGCCCCCGCGGCCGGCTGCGGCTGGACGTCAGCCTGCGCTACACGAGCAGCTCGAGCGAGAGCGAGGACTCGGCGTCGTACTACGTGACCGCCAGCGGCCTGGACGGGGCGCGCCCCGCCGGGTCGACCGCCGCGCTGAAGGACCTCACCGGCGTCGACGACGGCGCGCTGCTCGGCGACGACGACGACCTGGCGCTGCGCAACCTCGCCGCCGCGCTGCCGCTGCTGCTCGACGACGCCGACCCCGCCGAGGAGGCGACGACCGCCGCGGCCGCCCCGAACGGCGACCGGCTGACCGGCTCGCCCGGCGGCGACTGGATGCGCGCGCACGGCGTGACCGTCCTCGTCTCCGGCGTCGTCCTCGTGCTCGCGCTGCTCGTCGCCTGGGGCGGCTGGCGCGCCCGCCGCCACTACGGCGACCCCTCCTCCCCCCGCCCGAAGACCCCGAAGACCGAGCCGACCGAGCCCCGATGACCGACCACCTCAACGACCTCCTGACCGGCATCGGATCGGCGGCCGCCTACTCCGTCGTCGGCCTCGTCGTCCTGCTCGCCGGGTTCCTCATGGTCGACCTGGCGACGCCGGGCAACCTGCGCCACCAGATCTGGCAGGACCGCAACAAGGACCTGACGGCCGTCCTTGCGTCCGGGCTGGTCGCGAACGCGACGACCGTCGTCGTGGCCATCCTCACCTCGAGCGACGACCTGGGCAAGGGCCTGGTCGACGCGTTCGGCTACGGCCTGCTCGGCGTGATCCTGATCGGCCTGGTCTTCAAGGTCGTCGACGCGCTCACGCCCGGCGACCTGGGCGCGATGGTCGCCCACGACGAGCATCATCCCGCCGTGTGGATCACCGTGGTGACGCATCTGGCGGTCGGGGCCGTGGTGGCCGCGTCGATCTCGTGAGCGACGGCGCCGCCGCGAGCGGCGCGGCCCCGGGCGCGGGCGGCGGGGCGGCCGCGGTCGACGATCCCGGCGGACCGGCGACCGACGCCGGCGGGCCGGGCGTGGCGGCCGACGAGGCCGCGCCCTACGCGGGCGGCCGCCGCCCGCTGCGCGCCCTGCTGCTGCTCGCCGCGGGGGCGTGCGCGGCGTGCGCCCTGGTCTACGAGCTGGCGCTCGTCGCGCTCGGCGGCGTCCTCGTCGGCGCGTCCGTCACCCAGACGTCGCTCGTCGTCTCGCTGTTCGTCTTCGCGCTCGGCCTGGGCGCCCTGGCGGCCAAGCCGCTGCTCGGCCGGCCCCTGCCGGCGTTCGTGGCGGTCGAGACGGGCGTGGCGGTCGTCGGCGGCTTCTGCGTCCTCGCCTGCTACGCGGCGTTCGCGTACGCCGGGGTCTACACCCCCGCGGTCGTCGTCGTGTCGCTGCTGTGCGGCGGCCTCGTCGGCGCCGAGCTGCCGCTGCTGATGGAGCTGCTGCAGCGGATCCGGCGGCAGGCCGCGGCGCGGGCGCTGGCCGACCTGACCGCCGCGGACTACGTCGGATCGCTCGTCGGCGGCCTGGCCTTCCCGTTCCTGCTGCTGCCGCTGCTCGGCCAGCTGCGCGGCGCGCTGGCCGCCGGGCTGCTGAACCTGCTGTGCGCGGCGCTCATCGTCTTCGTCGTCTTCCGCGCCGACCTCTCGCGGCGCACGCGCCTGGGCGCCGTGGCCGTGCTGGCGCTCGGGGCGGTCCTCGTCGCGCTCGGCCTGGCGTACGCGGGGCGCTTCGAGGTGTCGGCGCGCCAGCAGCTCTACGACGACCCGATCGTCCACTCCGAGCGCACGGCGTACCAGGAGATCGACCTGACGGAGGGCTTCACGCTGGGGGGTCGGCCCGACGTGCGGCTGTACCTCAACGGCGACCTGCAGCTGTCCAGCCGCGACGAGTACCGCTACCACGAGGCCCTCGTCCACCCGGTGCTGGGCGCGGCGGAGGCGGCGCGTCCGGCGGGCGCGGCCGGCGGCGGGCTGCGCGTCCTGGTGCTGGGCGGCGGCGACGGGATGGCGGTGCGCGAGGTCCTGCGGCACGCGTCGGTCGGCGCGGTGCGGCTGGTCGACCTGGACCCGGCGATGACCCGCCTGGCGCGCGAGGACCCGCGCCTGCGCCGCCTGAACGCGGGGGCCCTCGACGACCGCCGGGTCCGCGTGACGAACGCCGACGCGTTCAACTGGGTGCGCGACCACGAGGACGCCCCGGCGGACGACCGCTACGACGTCGTGGTCGTCGACTTCCCGGACCCCGACGACCAGGGCCTGGCCCGCCTGTACAGCGCCGAGCTGTACGGGATGATCCGCACCCGCGTGCTCGCCCCGGGCGGCCTGGCGGTCGTCCAGTCCGGATCGCCGTACTTCGCCGCCGACGCCTTCTGGTCCGTCGGCGCGACGCTGCGCCTGGCGGGCTGGTCGGGCCGGCCGTACCACGTGGACGTGCCGACCTTCGGCGACTGGGGCTTCTGGGTCGCCGCCCCGGCCCGCGACGGCGCGCCCCCGCTCACGCTGGGCCCGCGCCCCTCCCCCGGCCGACGCTTCCTCGACGCCGCCACCCTGCGGGCCGCCGGCACGTTCCCCGCCGACCGCGGCCCGCGGCGGGTGCAGCCGACGACGCTCGACCGCCCGCGGATCCTCGACTACACGCGCAAGGGCTGGGCGGACTACTAGGGGGAGGCCGGGTCGGACGTGCCGGGCGCGGTACCGCCGCGGGGACGGGCCGGGGCCAGCGTGTCCCCGACGGCCGATATTCCGGCGTGTGATCGGTGATGACACGCCCGCATATCGCGCCGAGGAGACCCGGTGACCGCGGGGCCGGGCCGGGCCGGGCCGGGCCGGGGCCAGCGTGCTCCCGACCGCCCGTATTCGCGCGTGTGATCGGTGATGACACGCCCGCATATCGCGCCGGGGAGACCCGGTGGGCGCGCCGCCGCGCCGCCGAGCTCAATGCAAGGCGGTCGCCGGCGCCGCGGCGGAGCGGTACGCCGCGTCGAGCACCCGCACGACGTCGTGCGCCAGCCGCAGGCTCTCCTGCTCGGGCGGGGCGCCGGCGCGCAGGCGGTCGAGGATCGCCGTCATCTCGTCCTCGTACGCCGCGTCGACGGTGAGCGTCGGCTCGCCCTCGGGGTGCTCCCACTCCTCCGCCGTGCGGCCGACCGCGAAGCCGGCGCCCGGCGTGCGGACGTCCAGCTCGACGCGGCCCGGGAGCGGGAAGAGGGACAGCGTGCCGTGGGTGCCGACGAGGTCGATCCGCCACAGCTCGACCCAGTCGCCGGCCTCCCAGGCCGTCACGTCCAGAGTCACGAGCTTGTCGGGGTAGCGCAGCAGCGCCGCGCCCACGTCCTCGTACATCAGGCCGCCGACGCGGGTGACGTCGCCGGGGGCCGGCGGGTCGAGCAGGTCGCGCTTGACGACGTCCGAGCGCACCTCGGTGCCGCCCTCGAGCCGGGCGACGGTGCCGATCACGCCGTCGGGCGCGCCGAACAGGTCGAGCAGGATCTCGAGCAGGTGGCAGCCCTCGGTGAAGAGCACGCCGCCCAGGTCGCCGGGGACGCTCTGCCACAGCTCGTCGCCGCAGCCGTTCGGGCAGCCGCCGTGCGCGCGCACCGCGGTGACGTGGCCCAGGACGCCCGTCGCGACGAGCTCGCGCGCGCGGACGACGGCCGGGGCGAAGTGCAGCTCGTAGCCGACCGTCACGTCGACGGGCAGCGCCGTCAGGCCGGCGACGAGCCGGTCCATCTCGGGCAGCGTCGGCGCGCCCGGCTTCTCGAGCAGGAGCGCCCGCACCCGGGGCGCGGCGTGCAGCGCGACGTCCGGCACCTCGGTGTCCAGGCCCTCGACGACCGCCAGGTCCAGGCCGGCGTCGAGCGCCTCGTCGACGCTCGCGAAGCGGTGCAGGCCGGTCGCGGCGGCGAACCGCTCCGCCAGCGCCGCGTCGGGCTCGTGGAAGCCGGCCACCTCGACGTCCGCCGCCGCCCGCAGCAGCTCCAGGCGGACGAGGACGTGCGGGTGCCGGATGCCGAGGAACGCCGCGCGGATCACGCGGCGTCCCCGCTCGGCTCCGTCCCGCCCGCCCGCCGCGCCTCGCGGTCCAGGCGCGCGTGAGCGACGAGCGCCGCGATCGCGTCGACGGCGGCGTCGACGATCGCCGCGCCCTTCGCGCCGGTCGCCACGCACGGGTCGCCGATCACTGGGGTGTCGGAGATCCGGTCCCACGGCGTGGGCGTCACGTCGAACGTCGGCGGACGCTCGGGGTAGTTGGGCCGCGCGCGCTCCATCCGCACCTGGTCGGGCGCCAGGTGCAGCATGAGCGACGTCTCCATCTCGTCCGCGTGGAAGTACGTCCCGTGCCAGCGCTCGGCCTCGAGCACCTCGGCCTGGACGGCCGACGTGCCCGGGTAGGTCAGCGTCAGGACGGTCAGGTCGTGCTCGTCGTGCAGGCGGCGCGCGGCGAGCTTCATCGCGTCCAGGTTGCCCATGTGCCCGTTGACGATCGCGAGCACCTCGACGCCCTGCCGGCGCAGCGAGACGCCCAGGTCGACCAGGACGCCCGTCAGCGTCTCGACGGACAGGCTGAGCGTGCCGGCGAAGCCCGCCGTCGACCAGGCCTGGCCGTACGGCATCGCCGGCAGGACGAGCGCGCCGTCGATGCGCGTCTCGGCGGCGCGGGCGACGCCCCACGCCAGGTCGTTGTCGGTGCCCAGCGGCAGGTGGTCGCCGTGGTTCTCGACCGCGCCGAGCGGCAGGAGCGCGACCGGCCCCGCGGCGAGCGCCGCGGCGGCCTCCTCCGACGTCAGCCGGTCGAAGAGCACGGCGTCAGACCCCCGCGCGGCAGGCGGCGAGGGCGGCGGCGAACCGCTCGGCGCGCTCGCGGACCGCGTCGAAGTCGCCCGACGCCAGCGCCGCGGCGGGGCACAGCTCGCCGCCCGCGCCCACCGCGATCGCGCCGGCCGCGAACCACTCGTGCAGGTTGTCGGCCGAGACGCCGCCGGTCGGCATGTACGCCAGGTCGGGGAGCGGGGCCCGCAGCGCCTTCAGGTGCGCGGGACCGCCGAGCGCGCCGGGGAAGAGCTTCACGACGTCGACGCCCAGGCGGCGGGCGCGCATGACCTCGGTCGGCGTCATCGCGCCGCCCATCGTCACCGTGCCCGTGGCCCGCATCGCGGCGACGAGCTCGTCGTCCAGGCCGGGCGAGACCAGGTACTCCGCGCCGGCCTCGGCGGCCTCCGCGGCCTGGTGCGGATCCAGCAGGGTGCCGGCGCCGAGCAGCACGTCGTCGCCGTGACGCTCCTTCAGCGCCCGCAGCACCTCGGGGACGTTCGGGGTCGTGTACGTCACCTCGACGGCGCGCAGGCCGCCGGCCAGCAGGGCCTCGACGGCGCCCAGGGCGGCCGCGGTGGAGGGCGCGCGCAGCGTCGCGATGACGCCGGCGTCCCGCAGGTCGTCCAGGACGGTCATCGGGCGCTCCCCGCGGTCGGGGCGAGCCGGGCGGGCTCGCCGATGGCGAAGTGGCGGGCGGGGTTCTCGACCATGATCTTGTGCTCGATCTCCTCGATCTGGGCGGGGGTGCGGCCGCGCTCGGCCAGGCGCTGGCGCAGGCGCGGCAGCCAGGTCGCGACGATCCAGCCGATGCCGGGGCCGCGCGAGTAGCCGTACATGTCGCTCTGGCGGGCCAGGTCGCCGCCGACGAGCAGCTGATCCAGGTGGCCCAGGTCGACCAGGTCGATGAGCATGTCGATGCGGCCGCTCTCCGGGCCGTACTTCACCTTCGACAGCTGGTCGATCAGGACGTACGCGCCGGACGCGGCGACCTGGCGGTGCAGCCACGGGTCCATGTTGCGCGTCAGGTGCGCGATCGTGAGGACGCGCGGGTCGACGCCCTCCTCGCGCACGATCTCGAGCTGCTCGAGCGCCATCGTGCCCGCCTCGGTGTGCGAGTGGAGCGGCGCGCCGGTCCTCAGGTGCGCGCGGCAGGCGGCGCGGATGACGCGCTCCTCGGCGACCGAGATGGAGTTGTAGCCCGTGCCGAACTTGATGACGCCGGCGCGCACGTCGGTGCCGTCGATGCCCTCCGTGACCTCGCGGACCATGACCTCCTCGTACTGCTCGGTGGTCCAGCCCTCGGTGCGCTCGTGGAACCACAGGCCCTTGTTGAACCCGCCGCAGGCGATGAGCGTCACGCCGGTGCGCTCGCAGATCTCCTTCATCTTCAGCGGGTCGCGGCCGTAGTCCCACGCGCTGGCCTCGAACATCGCCTGGCCGCCCGCGGCCTGGAAGCGCTCCACGTCGACGATGGCCTGGTCGACGTCCAGGATCACGAGGTCGGGATCCTTCGTCGCCATCCACTCCGGGGGCGTCGAGATGAGGTGCTCGTGCGAGAGCGTGATCCCGAGGTCCTCGGGGGCGATGTCACCGGTGACGGTGCGGATCATGCTGGGGGACCTCCTGCCGCCGGGCGGCGTCGGTGGTGGCCGAGGGCGAGCGCGCGCGCCGCGGCGTAGCGGGCGGCGCGCTCGCGCCATGCGGACCGGTGCTGGGGGCGCGGGGCGCAGCGACGCTGCGTCCGCGCGACGGTGGTGGGGTCGACGTCGGCCCCGATCGCCTGCGCCGCCAGCAGGGCGGCGCCGATCGCGGAGACGTCGGGCTGCTCGAGGACCTCGACGGGCCGATCGAGCACGTCGGCCAGGATCTGCACCCAGGCCGCGACGTGCGTGCCGCCGCCGGTGGCGCGGATCGGCGCGTCGCCGTCCTGGCCGAGCAGGTCCAGGACGCCGGCGACCTCGAACGCGATCGCCTCGAACAGCGCGACCGCGATCTGCGGCGCGCCCGTGTGCGGCGTGATGCCGAGCAGGGCGCCGCGCATCTCGGGGACGAAGTCCGGCGTGCCGGTGCCCGAGAGCTGCGGCACGAACACGAGCGGGTCGTCCGGATCGGGGACGACGTCGGCGGGGACGTCGATGCTGCCGCCGGCGAGCGTGCGCAGCCAGTTCAGCGCCAGCCCGCCCGTGAGCAGCGAGGCGAGCGCGTAGCCGCCGAGCTCGCCGGGGAGCGGGTGGTACGTGAGCTTGCCGCGCCACGCCGGGTCGGGCGCCGCGTCGCCGAGGGCGGCGAGGACGGTGACGGACGTGCCGAGCGAGAGCGCGACGGCGCCCGGGGCGGTGGCCGCGGCGCCGATCGCCGCCGTCGCCATGTCGCCGCCGCCCGCCGCGACGGGGATGCCCGCGGGCAGGCCGGTGGCGGCCGCCGCCTCGGCGGTGACGTGCCCCGCGACGTCCGCGGCGTCGAGCAGCGACGGGAAGACGTGGACGGGCAGCCCGGCGCGCTCGATCAGGTCCGTCCGCCACGCCCGGGTCGCCACGTCGACGACGCACGCGTTCGCGGCGTCCGTCGGCTCGGTCGCGACCGCGCCGGTCAGGCGCAGGCGCACGAGGTCCTTGGCGGAGACCCACGCCGCGGCGGCCTGCAGCAGCGCGGGCTCGGCGTCGCGCAGCCACAGCAGGCTCGCGGCCGACATCGCGGTCGTCAGCGCGTTGCCGCTCGACGCCTCGATCTCGGCGCGCAGCGCCGGGTCCAGCGCCGCGATCTGCGCGGCGCCGCGCGGGTCGGCCAGGAGCGGCGCGGGCCGCAGCGCGCGGCCCTGGTCGTCGAGCAGCACGACCGAGCTCATGTTGCCCGACAGGCCGACGCCCACGACGGCCGTCAGGTCGACGGACAGGCGGCCGATCGCCTCGACCGTCGCCTCCCACCAGCCGTCGGGGTGGGCCTCGACGACGCCGGGCGCCGGGTGCAGGGCGTGGTCGGCGCGCGTGCACTCGAGCACGCGGCCGTCCGTGTCCAGGACGAGCGCCTTGACGCTCGACGTGCCGATGTCGATCCCGAGGAGCAGGGGCGCGCTCACGGGCGGGCGTCCGCCAGCGCGGGGACGGGGTGCTGCGGGCCGTCCTCGGTAGCCGGCAGCACCGTGATCTTCACGCGGTAGGCGTCCGCGCGGACGAACGACTCGACGAACTCGGCCGCCTGTCCGCTCGCCAGGTAGGCCGTGCGGCGCACCACGAGGACGCCCGACCCGGACGGCACGCCGAGGGCGGCGGCCAGGTCGGCGTCGGTGGTGCTCGCGGTGTACTCCTCGTCCGCCCAGCTCGGCCGGCCGTCGGCGCCGTAGCGCGAGGACAGGTAGCTGTAGAGCGACGAGCCCGCGATCGCGTCGGCGTCCAGGTCGGCGTACAGGTCGGTGCGCAGCCAGGAGCGGACGTCGACGACGGGCCGCTCGTCGGCCAGGATGGTGCGCTCGAGCGCCCACACCTCGTCCCCGGGCTCCAGGCCCAGGGTCGCGGCGACGTCGTCCGTGGCCGGCACGCGGTCGCAGCGGCGCACGACCTCGCGCGTCTCGTGGCCCGCCTCGCGCAGGTCCTCGGTGAAGCTCGGCAGCCGGCCGGCCTGCAGGTTGCGGGTGAAGGACCCGGGCTTCGGGCTGGCCTTGAACGTGCCGCGCCCCTGGACGCGCACGACCAGCTCCTGGTGCTCGAGCTCGCGCAGGGCCTGCACCGCCGTGCCGCGGCTGACGCCGACGACGCGCGCGATCTCGGACTCGGACGGCAGGCGCGTGCCCGTGTCCAGCGGCGCGAGCAGCGCGGCGAGCTGCTCCACGATCTGGCGGTAGATCGGCACGCCGCTGGCCGTGTCGATCGGCCGCAGGCTCGTGGCCGGCAGGGTGGCCTCGGAGCGCGTCATGCGTCCTCCCTCCCCCTGGCGCCGCGATTCAGCCGCCGGGACACGAGCATCATCACGATCAGGATGAGGCCCTGGGCGATGTACTGCGTGGCCGACGGGACGTTCAGCGTCTCGAGGATGGTGTCGAGGAAGACGAGCACCAGCACGCCCGCGAACGGGCCGGCCAGGCCGCCGATCCCGCCGACGAACGCGACGCCGCCGATGACGGCCGCGGCGACGGTCATCAGCGTGTAGGAGTCCGCCGCGTTGACGGACGCCGTGCCCGAGTAGGCCGTCAGCTGCATGCCCGCGACGGAGGCGCAGAGCGCGGCGATGACGTACGCGCCGACGACCTTGCGGGTCGTCGCGACGCCGGACAGCCAGGCCGCGCGGGGGTTCGCCCCGGTCGCGTACAGGCCCTTGCCCCACGTCGTGCGGTAGAGGACGAACGCGACGACGCCCCAGAGCGCGATCCAGACGACGATCGACACCGGCAGGAAGCCGAGGATGCGGTCGTCCGCGATCGTGCGGAACGCCGGGGCGACGTTGCCCTTCGGCTGCCCCTCCGTCCACACGTAGTAGATGCCCTGCAGGATCGTGCCGACCGCCAGGGTGGCCAGCAGCGGCGCGATCTTCAGCTTCGCGACGAGCAGGCCGTTGACCAGGCCGACGGCGCCGCCGGCCGCCAGCGTCACCAGGACGGCGAGGGCGATGTTGCCGTTCGCGCCGTCCATCACGACGGCCGAGACGATGCTCGCCAGGTTCATGACCGGGCCGATGGACAGGTCCAGGCCGCCGGAGAGCATCACGACGGCCTGGCCGATGACGGCCATGCCGAGCTGCGCGTCCTGGCCGACGATGTCCAGGATGCGGCTAGGCGCGAACCCGCCCGCGGTCGTCAGGCCCAGGGCGATGACGAAGGCGATCGCCAGCCCGTACGAGACGAGCAGCGAGCGGTGGCGGCCGAGGGCCTGCACGCGCGGCGAGGGCGTGGCCGCGGGCGCCGGCGCGGCGGTGGGCGTGGTGCTCATGCCGCGGCCTCCGCGTCCTTGCCGCCGCGTCCGGGCACCAGGCGCAGGCCGGCGATGCGGATCTCGCCGCCGGCGGCGTTGTACAGGGCGAGCGCGACGATGAGGATCAGCCCCTTGGTGATGTACTGGTAGTAGGAGAAGACGCCGGCGAGGTTGAGCAGGTTGTCGACCAGCGCGAGCAGCAGCACGCCCGGGATGACGCCGAGCAGCGCGCCGCGGCCGCCGACGACGGCGATGCCGCCGAGCAGCACGGCGGTGATCGAGTCGAGCGAGAACGCGTCGCCGATCAGCGGGTCGCCCGAGAAGACGCGGCCGACGAGCACCAGGCCGCCGAGCGACGCGAGCAGGCCCGAGAGCGCGTAGGCGACGATCAGCACGCGCGCGGTGGGGAGCGCGGCGCGGCGGGCGCCGAGCTGCGAGTGGCCGACCGCGTAGAGCGCCTGCCCGAAGCGGGTCTCGCTCGTCACCAGCCACGCGACGACGACGACCGCGAGCGACAGCAGGAAGGTCAGCGGGATCGCGCCGAAGGACCAGGTCAGGCCCTCGAGCAGCGACGGCGCGACCGCGCCGCCCGGCGAGTCCATCACCAGCAGCGCGCCGCCCTTGACGATGCCCATCGTGGCGAGCGTCATCACGAGCGGGTTGATGCCGGCGACGACGCCGACCCCGTTCGCGACCCCGATCGCCAGGCCCGCCAGGACGACGAGGACGACGTTCAGCGTGCCCGAGCCGTCGCCCAGCGACGACGCCGTGAGGACGGTCGCGAGCGAGACCACGGACCCGACGGACAGGTCGATGCCGCCCGTCAGGATCACGATGCCCTGGCCGGCGGCGACGAGCAGCAGCGGCGCCATGCCGAGCAGCAGCGACGACGCGTTCGTGTCGGTGCGGAACGGCGTCGACACCACGAGCGCCACGACGACCGCGACGATCGTGACGATCCAGATCGGGATCGTCGGCTTCAGGTTGGTGCGCGTGGTCGCGCCGAGCACGCTGCTCATGCGGCCACCCGTCCCGTCGCGAGCG
This sequence comes from Patulibacter sp. SYSU D01012, assembly GCF_017916475.1. GTDB lineage: Bacteria > Actinomycetota > Thermoleophilia > Solirubrobacterales > Solirubrobacteraceae > Patulibacter. The sequence continues at coordinate 506,647 of NZ_JAFMTB010000003.1, read as the reverse complement.
CCATGATCGACTCCTCCGTCGCGTCCTCGCCGTCGACGGTGCCGGTGATCCGGCCCTCGTACATGACGTGGATCTCGTCGGCGAGGCCCAGCAGCTCGAGCATGTCGGTCGACACGAGCAGCACCCCCATCCCGTCCTCGGTGAGCTCCCGCAGGAGCCGGTAGATCTCGGCCCGCGCCCCGACGTCGACGCCGCGCGTCGGGTCGTCGAGCACGAGCACCCGCAGGTCGCCGGCCAGGAGCCAGCGGCCGAAGAGCACCTTCTGCTGGTTGCCGCCCGACAGGTCCGCGACCCGCTGGAACGTCGAGCTGTAGCGCAGGTGCAGCCGCTCGATGACCGGCTCGATCTCGCGCGTCTCGCGGCCCGGCGACACGACGCCGCGCGGATGCATGCGCCGGTGGGCGGCGCTCGCGAGGTTGTCGCGGATCGACAGCGGCAGGAACAGCCCGGCCTCGCGGCGGTTCGGCGGCACGTACGCCACGCCGGCCTTCAGCGCGGCGCGCGGCGAGCGCAGTCGGGTCTCGGCGCCGGCGACGCGGATCGCGCCGGACGCGGGCGTGCGGACGCCGGTCGCCAGCTCGGCGACCGTGTGCTGGCCGTGGCCCTCCAGCCCGGACACGCCGACGATGCGGCCGGGCGCGACGGCGATCGTGATGTCGTGCACCCCGTCGCCGGTGATGCCGTCGAGCTCGAGCACGGGCGTCGCGTCCTGCGGCGCCGGCACCGCGCGCGGCGGGTACAGCTGCTCGATCTCGCGGCCGACCATCGTCTGGATCAGGCGGTCCTCGTCCCACTCGGCCTTCGGGCCGGCGGCGACGAGCGCGCCCGTCCGCATGACGGCGATCAGGTCGGAGAACTGGAAGACCTCGTCCAGGCGGTGCGAGACGAAGATGACGGCGGTGCCCTCGGCCGTGAGCCGCTGGACCGCCCGGTGCAGGAGCTGCACCTCGCCCTGCTCCAGCGACGAGGTGGGCTCGTCGAGGATCAGCAGCTTGGGGGTCGTCGCGATGGCCTTCGCCACCTCGACGAGCTGGCGCTCGGCGGCGCCGAGGTCCGCCACGGGGCGGTCGGGGTCGATCTCGAACCCGACGCGCTCCAGGGCGGCCGTGGCCCGGGCGCGGAGCGCGCGGTGGTCGGTCAGGCCGAGCCGGCCGCGCGGCGTGCGGCCCAGGCAGATGTTCTCGCCGACCGTGAGGTTGGGGAAGAGGCTCAGCTCCTGGTGGACGATCGCCACCCCGGCGCCCCGGCTGTCGGCCGGGGTGCCGCGGAGGACGTGGCCGTCGACGGACAGCTCGCCCGTGTCGGGGACGACCTCGCCGGCCACCATCGCCATGAAGGACGACTTGCCGGCGCCGTTCTCGCCCATGAGGGCCAGCACCTGGCCCGCGGGGATCTCGAGCGAGACCCCCGCGACGGCCTGGGTGGCGCCGAACCGCTTCGAGACGTCGGTGCAGTGGAACATCTGGGGCGGGCGGGCCGTGCTCAGTTCTTGAACATCGAGGTGATCTGCGCCTCGGACAGGCGCGTGTTCACCCAGAACGAGTCGGGCAGGTCGGTGCGGACGAACTCCTTCAGGTCCGCGTCCGTGATCGTCGGCGGCGCGAGGACGTTGTCCTTCTGGAACTCCTCGCCCTTGAGCGCCTTGAGCGTCGTCTTCAGCGCGTCGTCCGCGAGCCAGGTCGGGTTCGTCACGCCGACGGAGTCGAAGCCCTTGTCCTGCAGGTCGACCCACTCCTTCATCAGGCCGTTGTTGTTCTCGCCGACCATCGGCACCAGCTTGTGGCGGGCGGCCTGGAAGGCTTGGATCGCGCCGAGGGTCATGGCGCCGCCCTGCGACCAGACGCCGTCGACGTCGGGGTGCGAGGAGAGCATGTTGGAGACGGCGCGCTTGGCCTGGGCCTCGTCCCACGCGGCGTGCGCGTCGGCGACGATCTTGATGCCCGGGTACTTCTTGAAGACCTCCTTGGCGCCGTCGAAGCGCAGGGTGTCCGTGGAGAGGCCAGCGACGCCGTTGAGCGCGTAGATGCTGCCCTTGCCGTTCAGCTTCTTCGCGAGCCACTCGGCACCGGCGGCGCCGAACTTCTTCTGGTCGACGGTGACGAGCGCGGTGTAGTCCTTCGTGTCCGCCTCGGCCGAGAGGAGGATCACCGGGATGCCGGCGGCCTCGGCCTGCTTGATGACCGGGACCGTCGCCGACGGCGAGATCGGGGTCATGATGATCGCGTCGACCTTGCGCGAGATCATCGACTGGATGTTCGAGATCTGCTTCTGGACCTGGTTGTCGGACTGCGTGTAGACGACCTTCGTGATGTCGCCCTTGTTGCGCTCCGCCGAGGCCTTGAACTCCTGGTACAGCTGGACCGACCAGCTGTTGCCGAGCCAGTAGACGTCGTAGCCGATGGTGAACGGCCCCTTCTTGCCCTCGGGCGCGTCGGAGGCGTTCGAGCCCGACACGGAGGAGCCGCCGCAGCCCGCGACGACCGCCACGACGGCGATCGCGGTGAGCGCCGTCAGGAGCCGGCGGAGTGTCCGCTTGAGGTTGCTGTGCATCGTGAGTCCCGTTCGTTCCCGGCACCCCTCGCGCCGGCTGGCGGCATCCTGCCATAGGCCCAGTCGACTAGTCAACTTGTCGTCTGGACAGGAAGACGCCGCACGCGGCGGGCCATCTGGACAAGTCGGGCGCATCCCGCTCTGTGACGGGGATCTCGCTGCACAGGCGACCGCTGTGACCGCGGTCACGGACATCCGTTGAGTACGGCGTCCGGGCCGGCCGCGGCCCTATGCTCGGCGCATGACGCTGGCGATCGTCCTCGGCGTGCTCGCCGTCGCGTCCGTCGCGGCGTTCGTCGCGACCCTGCGGCTGGCGCGCCGACGCACCGCGCAGGAGCCCCGGCGTCGGCGGGTCGAGCGGCCCGCCGAGCACGTCGACCGGCTGACCGTGGGCGCCGAGGTCGCGTACGACGACCAGTCGTGGGACGTCCGCGGCGTGCAGCGCGTGACCCCCGCCGACGGTCCCGCGTACGCGCTGTGGCACCTGGACCACCACGGCCAGTCCGGCCTGCTCGTCCGCACCGAGGGCGACGACGAGCGGGTGCTGTTCGCGGTGCGCGCCGAGCGGCCCGAGACCCTGGACCCGCTGCGCCCGCCCGTCCGCTTCCGCGACCACGACTGGACGCCCGAGGACCCGGCGGTCGCGGGGCCGCAGCCGACGGCGACGGAGGGCCGGCGCCGCCGGGTGCGCGACGCGCTCGTCGCCCTCCCGGACGCGGCCGTCGAGCGCGTCGTCCTCGTCCGGGACGGCCTGCCCGACCGCCGGCTGCTGTTCGAGCGCGCGGCGGGCGAGGCGACGTGGAACGCGTGGGTCGGCGCGCTCGTCCCGGTGCGGATGGTGGACGTCTACCCGCCGTACGGCGACGGAGCGGCGCCGGACGGCGTGCCGCACGCACCCGACGGCGCCCCGCCCACCGCACCCCGCTGACCGCGCGCCTCGCCCCTCGGACGGAGCGGCCCCCAGCCCACCGGGCGGCGCCCCGACCGACGGTCGAACGCGCCCGACCCGCCGCGGGCTCAGCCCTCGAAGACGGTGCCGGCGCCGACGATCGCCTCGACCTCGATCTCGACCTTCAGCCGTGGATCGACGAGCGCCGCGACGCCCAGGGTGGAGATCGTCGGCCGCGCGCCGCGCAGCGCGGCGCCGTACGCGGCGAGGACCGCGTCGCCGTTGGTCGGCAGGTCGACGACGAAGACGCGCGAGCGGATCACGTCGGTCATCTCGGCGCCGGCGTTCTCGAGCGTCCGCCGGATGGTCTCGAGCGCCACGCGCGCCTGCTCGCCCGCGTCGTCGGGGATCGGCTCGTCGCCGCGGGCGGCCGTCGTGCCGGAGACGAGCACGCGGTCGCCGACGCGGATGGCGCGCGAGTAGCCGACCTCCGTCTCCCAGGGGCCGCCGGAGTGGAAGCGTTGGACGCGGTCCTGATCCCGGCTCATGCGTCCACAGGCTAGTGCGTCGGGGACGGCGCGCCGTCGTCCCCCGGGAGCGGTCGCCGGCCCGCCGCGTAGCCCCCGCGGCGGGCCGGCGACGCCCGGCCCTAGTGGCGGAAGTGCCGGCGGCCGGTGAAGACCATCGTGGCGCCGGCGGCGTCGACGGCCTCGATCACCTCGGCGTCGCGGACCGAGCCGCCCGGCTGGATGATCGCGCCGATGCCGGCGTCCAGGCCGACCTGGGCGCCGTCGGCGAACGGGAAGAACGCGTCGGACGCCATCGCGGCGCCCTGCAGGTCCAGCTCGTGCTCCTGCGCCTTCTCGATGGCGATGCGGGCCGAGTCGACGCGGCTCATCTGGCCGGCGCCGATGCCGACGGTCGCGCCGTCCTTCGCGTAGACGATCGCGTTGGACTTCACGTGGCGCATGACCTTCCAGGCGAAGATCATGTCGCGCCACTGGTCCTCGGTCGGCTGGGCCTGCGTGCGGACCTCCATCGTCGCGCGGTCCACGACGACCTCGTCCGCGTCCTGCACGAGCACGCCGCCGGCGACCGAGCGGACGTCCAGGCGCTCCAGGCCGCGGAGCGGCGCGTCATCGCCGCGCAGCAGGCGGACGTTCGGCTTCTGCGTGAGGATCTCGAGCGCGTCGTCGTCGAACGCGGGCGCGAAGAGCACCTCGACGAACAGCCGCGACAGCGCCTCGGCGGCCGCGCGGTCGACGGGCCGCGTCAGCGTGACGATGCCGCCGAACGCCGACACCGGGTCGCACGCCAGCGCGCGCTCGAACGCCTGCACCGACGAGTCGCCGATGGCCGCGCCGCACGGGTTGTTGTGCTTGACGATGACGGCCGCCGGCTCGTCGAACTCGCGGGCGATGGCGCGCGAGGCCTCGAGGTCGAGCAGGTTGTTGAAGGAGAGCTCCTTGCCGTGCAGCTGCTCGACGCCGCCGAGCAGGTGCGTGCGGGCGCCGGCGCGGCGGTAGTACGCGCCGCGCTGGTGCGGGTTCTCGCCGTAGCGCAGGGTGCGGTCCTTGACGTACCCGCGCGAGAACTGGTCGGGGAAGTGCACGCGGCCGCCGGACGCGGGGCGCCCCTGCGGGTGCCCGGTCGGCAGCTGCGTGCCGTTGAAGTCGTCCTGGTCCTGCAAGAAGCCGCTGATCGCCGCGTCGTAGCGGGCGGTCGTGGCGTACGCCTGCAGCGCCAGGTTGCGGCGGGTGACGAGCGAGAGGGCGCCGTCCTCGGACGCCTGCAGCTCCTCGATCACCGGGCCGTACTGCGCCGGGTTCGTGAGGATCGTGGCGTAGGCGTGGTTCTTCGCCGCCGCGCGGATCAGGGAGGGGCCGCCGATGTCGATGTTCTCGATCGCCTCGGCGAGCGTCACGCCCTCGCGGGCGATCGTCTCCTCGAAGGGGTACAGGTTGACGACGACCAGGTCGATCCAGCCGATCTCGTGCTCCTGCGCCGCCCGGGCGTGCGCGTCGAGCTGGCGGACGCCGAGGATGCCGGCGAAGAGGCGCGGGTGCAGCGTCTTCACGCGCCCGTCCATCATCTCGGGGAAGCCCGTCACGTCGTCGACCGCGACGACCGGGATCCCGGCCTCGGCGATCGCGCGGGCGGTGCCGCCGGTCGAGACGAGCTCCGTCCCCTGCTCGTGCAGGACGCGGGCGAGGTCGACCAGGCCCGTCTTGTCGGACACCGAGAGCAGCGCTCGGCGGACGGGGACGCGGTCGGGCGGGGTGATGTCGAGCGGATCGAGCATGAGGCCCCGTCGAGGATACGGCGCGCGGCGGGCGGGGTGGCCGCGGGGCGCGAGGACGTCGGGGCGCGCAGGCCCTAGTCTGGCGCGCGTACCCCGAAGTCGTCCCCCGAAGGAGCCTGATCCCGTGCCCCGTCTTCTCACCGTCGCCCCGCTGCTCGTCACCGCCGCCCTCGGCCTCGCCGCCTGCGGCGGGGACTCCTCCGAGGACAAGGCCAAGGACCTGGAGCAGAAGAGCGAGCAGCTGCAGAAGGACATCCAGAGCGGCAAGCTCTCGCCGGACGAGATCGCCGAGCGCACGAAGGAGCTCGCGAACGACCCGGCGGTCAAGGAGCAGCTCGAGAAGGCCCGCAAGGAGCTCGAGAAGATGGATCCGGACGACATCCAGAAGCAGCTCAAGGACTCCGGCGTCGACACGGACAAGCTCAATGAGCAGCTCGAGGAGCTCGAGCAGCAGCGCAAGGAGCTGACGGTCCCGTCCTCCTGAGCGTCCGCGCCGACCGCCGGGCGCGCGCGGCGGTCGGCCGCGCGACGCGGCGCGGGGGCGGACGGTCCGCCCCCGCGCCGCGCCCGGCTCAGCGCACGCGGACGGTGCGCTTCGTCGCGCGGGACACGTTGCCGGCCCGGTCGTACGTGAGCACCGTGGCCGTGTAGCGCCCCGGCGCGAGCCGGGCCTTCGTCGTCAGCGCGAAGCGGCCGGTGCCCCGCGTCCAGAGCAGGACGGGGTTGTCGCAGTAGACCGGCGGGCCCCAGGCGCCCTTGGCGGTCAGGAACCGGCAGCCCGCGCCGGCGCGGCGCGAGAGCGACACGACGGTGCGGCGGACGCCGCCGCCCGCCGTGCCGGCCACGCGCCGGCCCGCCGCGTCGACGCAGCCCGCGTCGGTGGCGCGGCCCGCGACCCGCAGGCCGGTGCGGCCGACGCGCAGGGTCGCGACGCGGGTCACCGGGCGCTTGGCGTCGACGCACGCCGTCCGCGTCGAAGCGGCGACCGTGCCCGCCTGGGCCGGCGTGGCCACGAGCGTGGGCTGCGGCGACGGCCCGGCGGTCGGCGCCGGGACGGGCGGCGGCTCCTCCGTGGCCGCCAGCGGCTTCGCGGCCTCCTGGAACATGACGTCCGCGAGCTGGATCGACCCGGTCGCGCGCTGGCGGCCGAAGCCCAGCTCGACGCTGGCCACGCGCGTCAGGTCCACCCCGGCGAAGTCGGTCAGCGGCACGCGCGCGCCGTTCAGCACGACGTGCTTGTAGGCCGTGCCGATCGACGGCTCGAGCGCCGTCGTGTGCTTCGCGACGGTCGTCGTGGCGCGGCGGCCGTCGGCGTCGGTCAGCGTCACCTCGAAGTCCTGCGTCGCCGCGGCGGGGTTCACGTCGTCCCCGGCGGGGTTCAGCGCGTCGCCGCGGTTCGTCGCCACGCGCATCGCCAGCACGCCGAAGCGCGAGACGTCCTGCGTGCCGCCGCCCGGGGCGAGCTGCGCCGTCAGCGTCGCGGGCGCGTTCCAGGCCACCGTGAACTGCGTCCCCCAGGAGCGGTTGAAGACGCCCGGGACCGCCGGGCTCGTCCCGGAGGCGGGCACCGCGGCGATCTGCGGGCAGACGGGGTAGAGCAGCGGCGTCGTCGGGCCGCCGGAGTAGAGCGTCGTCGCGGGGCGGCAGACCTGGAACGTCGTCAGGCCGGCGGCCGTGATCGCGCCGCCCGTCGCGGCGACCGTCGTGGCGTCCGGGTCGATCGCGCCGGCCGACGCGGTCGCGTCCGACGGATCCGGCAGCGACGCCGGGCGCAGGACGTCGAGCCGGTCGGCCTTCGGGGCCACGTAGCTCGTCTTGACCTCTTCGCCGCAGCCCTTGCCGCTCTCGGCCGGGCAGGCGGAGGACGGCAGCGTGACCTCGCCCGTCATGAGCGGATCGAACGCCTTCTCGCCGCCGACGTAGCGGCGGAGGAAGCCGTTCATCAGGGCGGTGCCGACGTCGCGCTGGTCGGCCGGCGTCAGACGGGCGCTGCTCGCGGCGTCGCGGGAGCAGGCCGGGTCGCTCGCCACGCGGAAGTCGTCGCCGGTCCACACGGAGTTGAAGTAGTTGTGGTTCGTGCCCTGCACGTACCACTGCACCTTCGCCGTGCGGTCGTTGCCGGGCGCGTACTTCGCGTTCTCGTACAGCCGGGCGCCGTGCAGCGGAGACACGTCGCCGTCGCAGGCGGGCAGGAGCGTCGCGTAGTTCGTGCCCTCCGGCGTGCGGCGGTTGGAGAAGTACGTCGGCGCCAGCGCGATGACGCCGCTCAGCGGCCACCGGGCGTTGTTGCGGTTGTAGGTGACGAAGTCCGTGACGGCGTCGCCGCCGCGGGAGTGCCCCATCAGCCCGATGCCGCTCGACAGCTCGAGCTTGCCGACGAGCTTCAGCCCGACGGTGGTCGCGGGGTCGTCGGTGACGGGGCCGCGGCCGTTGTTCCAGCGGTCCAGCAGGCGGAGCGACGCGTTGATGATCTGCGAGCGCGCGTCGGCGCCGCGGTCCTGCATCGGGTTGTCGAAGCCGGTGATGTTGGCCTCGATGCTCATCACCGCGTAGCCGTGGCTGGCCAGGTTCTCGGCCATGTGGTCGTAGCCGGCGTACGAGCGGATGTCGGTCGACACCGGCGTGCCGTCGGGCGCCTCGGCGTCCGTGCACTGCCCGGTCGACGGGCCGGGCGCCGCGGCCGGGCTGTCGAAGCAGACGGCGTGGCGGCCGTGCACGAACACGACGACCTTCGCCGGATGCCCCTTCGTGCCCGTCGGGTAGGTGACCGAGCCCTTCATCGGCACGCTCGTCGTCTGCCCGGCGGTGGGCAGGTTGAGCAGCAGCGTGCCGGCGTCGTAGTCGACCTTCTGCACGCCGTACGGGCCGGCGGCGAGCGGGTCGGGCACGCCGGCGTCGTCGGCGGCGAGCGCCGGCGCGGCGAGCCCGGCGGCGGCGAGGAGGGTGGCCACCGAGGTGGCGAGGAGTCGGCGTCGGCCGCGGCGCGGGGTGCGCGGGCGGGGGTCGGCGGCGACGGATGATCGTCCGTGCGTCACGGGGTCCTTCCGGGTCGAGGGCGGCGTGCGGCCCGTGGCCGGCCGCACGCCCGACGAACGGTAGGTCGGGGGCACCGACCCGCTCCTGTGCGCGTGGACAAGGTGCGCGCCGCGCCGTTCCGACGCCCGGCCGGGCGCTCCACGTCCCGCGCCGGCCCGGCACGCGGCGGGTGGAGCGGTACGCCATAGACCGCGCGCGGCGGCTCAGGCGCGGGCCGACCGGAGCGCGTGGGCGCCGGCCCGCAGCAGGCCGACCGCGACGACCGCCCAGACCGCCAGCGCCACCCACGCCCCCGCCCGGGCGACGTCGGAGAGCAGCGTGCTGCCCTCGGCGCGGCCCACGGTCGCCGCCACGGCCGCGTACATGCCGACCGGGAAGACGCTCGCCCACCGGCGCGCGTCGTAGCGCGGTCGCGGCCGCGCGAGCTCGCCGGCCACGAGGACGGGCAGCCAGGCCGCGGCGGCCACGAGCAACGCGATCGTCGCGACGCGCAGCGCGTCGTGCACCCCGGGGACGACGCCCAGGGTCGTGGCGCCCTGCTGCAGCTCGGCGCCGGCGAGCGCGGTGATCGCCAGGGCGCCTCCGACCACCCACTGGTCGCCGTGCCCCCGCAGCAGCTCCCGGGGGTCGAACCGCCGCAGCACGTCGAGGTAGAAGGCCGCCCCCAGCAGCGCGAGGAGCGCCGCCGGTGCGAGCAGCCACGCGGCGTCGCGGGCCGCGGCCAGCGCCGCGGCGAGCACGGCGACGGACTCGGTGCCGACGGCGATCAGGAACGTCCCCCCGTGCGCCCGCGCGGGCAGGGCCCGCAGCGCCGGACCGACGAGCGCGGCCCACAGGGCGGCGCCCGCGGCGAGCAGGACCGCGCCGACGCCGGCATGGCCGCCGATCACGAACCGGGACCCGAGCACGCAGGTCGCGGCGACCGCCGAGAGCGCCTCCGCCGCCCGCGCGCCGCGCGCCGCCCCGGCCGGATCGCGGACCAGGCGGCCGGCGGCCACGAGCGCGAGGGCGACCCACAGCGCGCACGCGACGACGAGCAGGCCGTCGGCCACGCCGTGCCGCCCGGTCAGCTCGAGGGCGGTCGACACGATCCCCGTGCCCATCACGGCGGCCCCGGCGGAGGGGCCGACGTGCGCCACCGGCCCGCGCGTCGGCGCGCTCACGCGACGACGAGGGCCTGGGTCGCCGACGTCTTCATCAACGTCTTCAGCCAGGCGAGGGTGCGCGCGGTCTCGCCCTCGCACGCCTCGACGGCGGCCACCAGCTCCTCGTCGCGGGTGCCCTTCGCCGCCTGCCCGACGAGCGTCCACGTGATGTCGCAGGTGCTCGCCTGCAGGAAGAGGTCGTGCAGGTCGCGCAGGTACGCGAGCCCGCCGGTGCGCGGCCCGCGGAACAGGTCGACGTGCAGCTCCTCCGGCGGCCCCGGGGCCAGCGGGGCATAGCGGTCGCAGAACGGCTCCAGCCGCCGCGCGTGCTCCGTCGCCCAGGCGGCCGTCAGCCGGGCGGTGTCGCGGACGGCGGGCTCGTCGGCGTGCGCGTCGGCGACGGCGCGCAGCGCGTCGGCCAGGTCGCGCTCGGCGGTCTGCAGCAGCGTCAGGTAATGCGCGAGGTGCACAGGTCAGTCCTCCTCGGTGCGGGAGCTCGCCTCGGCGGCGGGCCCGCCGACGGTGGCGGGCACGCTGGCCGGGTCGGCGGCCGCGGCGCCGCCGACCGACGGCGCGGGCGCGGGTCCGTCGCCGTCGGCCACCTTCTCGACGGCGACCGCGGTGACCTTGAACGGCGGCTGCTTCGAGACGGGGTCCCAGCCGGTGACGGTGAGCTCGTTCGCCGCGCGGCCGGGACCGTCGCCCGGCCCGCGCCCGTCGTCGGTGTCCCAGTAGCCGTAGTGGAACGGGGCGAAGACCATCCCGGGCCGGATGCCCGAGATCCGCGCCGCGCCCTCGATCGCTCCGCTGTCCGCCGTGACCCGGACCCGGTCGCCCTCGCGCACGCCCAGCTCGGCGGCGTCGTGCGCGCTCAGCTCGACCCATCCCTCGGGCGCGGCCGCCTGCAGCTGCGGCGCGCGGGCCGTCTTCGTGCGGGTGTGGAACTGGTAGACGGTGCGGCCCGTCGTGAGCAGCAGCGGCCGCTCCGGGGTCGTCACCTGGGGCGACGGCACGTACGGCGCTGCCCGCAGGAACGCGCGCCCGCCCGGGTCGTTCGCGCGGTACGCCTCGGCGGTGACGGTGGCCCCGGTCTGCAGGTCCTGCCCGTACGTCTCGGCGTAGTCGGGGTCCGTCGCGAAGACCCCGTCGTCGTACAGGCGCTCCTTGCCGTCGGGGTGCTCGTCGTTGCACGGCCACTGGATCCCGCCCTGACGCAGGCGGTCGTACGTCATGCCGAGGTACTCGTTCGGCCGGCCCTTCGTGCACGCCTTCCACGCCTCGAACGCGCCCTCGGGGTCGTCGTACTTGATGAGCGGCGCGCCGTCCTGGTCGCGGAAGTCCATCCGCCGCGCGTAGTCGAGGAAGATGTCCAGGTCGGCCCGCGCCTCGCCGGGCGGGTCGACCGCCTTCTCGGACAGGTGGCACGTGCGGTCCACGCAGGTGAAGCTGCCGAGCTTCTCGCCCCACGTCGCGGCGGGCAGGACCACGTCGGCGTACTGCGCCGTCTCGGTCAGGAAGAGGTCCTGCACGACGAGGAACAGCCCCTCCTTGGCGAGGATCTCGCGGATGCGCGGCAGCTGCGGCATCGAGACCGCGGGGTTCGTCGCCTGGATCCAGAGCAGCTCGATCGACCCCTGCTCGGCGTAGCGGAAGATCTGCAGCGCGTGGGTCGGGGCGGCCCAGTGCGGGATCTTGTCCACCGGCACGTTCCACAGGTCGGCGAGCTCCTGGACGTGCGCCGGGTTGTCCCAGTTGCGCATCGCGGGCAGGTCGCCGTCGGCGCCGCTCTCGCGCGTGTTCTGCGCGGTCGGCTGACCGTTCATCTGGTACAGCCCGGCGCCGGGCCGGCCGAGCATGCCGCGGATCAGGTGGACGTTGTTGACCTGACAGGCCGCGGCCGTCGCCTGGTTGGACTGGTAGAAGCCCTGCAGCACGCTGGAGACGAGCCGCTCGCACGTGCCGAGCAGCTGCACCGCCGCCTCGAGGTCGGCCACGGGCACCGCGCAGATCTCGGCGACGTGGTCGAGCGTGTACGGCTCGACCGTCGCGCGCAGGTCGTCGAAGCCGACGGTGTGGGCCGCGACGTAGTCCGCGTCGTACCAGCCGCGGGCGATCAGCTCGCGCAGGATGCCGTTCAGGCACGCGACGTTCGTGCCGCTGCGGATCGCCAGGTGCACGTCCGCCTCGCGCGCCACGGCCGTCGAGCGCGGATCGACGCACAGCATCCGCGGCGGGTTCGGGCCGCGGCGCCGGTCGAGCATCCGCATCCACAGGACCGCCTGCGTCTCCGCCACGTTGTGGCCCCAGAGCGCGAGGGCGTCGCAATGGTCGATGTCCGTGTACGAGCCGGGCTGCGCGTCGACGCCGAACGACTCCTTCATCGCCGCCGCCGCGGTCGCGGTGCACAGGCGCGTGTTGCCGTCCATGTGCGGCGTGCCGATGCCCGCCTTCCCGATCACGCCGAGCGTGTAGTACTCCTCCAGGAAGAGCTGGCCCGACGTGTAGAACCCGTGCCGGCCCCAGCCGCCGGGCTGGTCCAGGAGCGCCCTCGAGCGGGCGACGATGCGGCCCATCGCCTCGTCCCAGGTGGCGCGCACCAGCTCGCCGGCGTCGTCGCGCACGAGCGGGTGCGTCAGCCGGTCGGGCGCGTCGTTCGCCTGCCAGCCGTACAGGTCCTTCGGGTCCAGGCGCCCGTGGTTGATGCGGTCGTTCGCCCGGCCGCGGACGCCGACGATGCGGCCGTCCTTGACCGCGATGTCCATCGCGTCGCCGTTGCTGTGCAGGACGGACGCCGAGCGGTACCACGCGTCGACGTCGTCCTCGGTCAGGTCGCCCTCGAGGAACGTGTCCACGCGGACGGGCCACGGGGTGCCGGGACCGTGCGGCGTCCGCGGTCCCCACGGGTCGGCGATGCGGTCGGGCATGGCGGGCCGCTACCCGCGGCGCGGACCGCTACACCGCTCCTGGCGCGAACGCGCTCGCGGATCTCGACGGCGACGCCGCGGACCGGGCGGACGACCGCCCCGCCGCGTCCGCGCGGCGCGGCCCCGCGCCGCCGGCGCGCGTCGCGGCCCGGCGGGACCGACCGCCGCTCGCCGCGGGTCGCTACCCGCGGCGCCCCGCGAAGGCCGCCAGCTCGCCGCGGGCCGCGCGGCGCACGGCCTCGGGCAGCAGGCGGTGCTCGAGCGGCCGGAGCGCGGCGTGGACCGCGTCGGCGTCCGGCCGGTCCGGCAGGCGCACGGCGTCCTGCAGCAGGATCCGCCCCGTGTCGACGCCCTCGTCGACGAGGTGCACCGTCACGCCGAAGACCTGCACGCCGTGCTCGACGGCCTGCTCGATCGCGCGGATGCCCGGGAACGCGGGGAGCAGGGACGGGTGGACGTTGACGATCCGGTCGCGGAAGGCGCCGATGAAGGCGGGCGTGAGGATGGCCATGTAGCCGGCCAGGACGACGAGCTCGACGTCGTGCTCGCCCAGCCACGCGGCGATCGCGGCGTCGCGGTCCTCGCGGGACGCGAAGTCGCCGCGGGGGACGACGCGGGTCGGCACGCCCGCGGCGGCGGCGCGCGCGAGCGCGGGCGCGCCCTCCTTGTCGCTCGCGACCGCCACGACGGCGGCGTCGGGCCCGCCGTGCACGTCGTCGAGCAGCGCCTGGAGGTTGGTCCCCTGGCCGGAGGCGAGGACGCCGACGCGGAGGGGCGGGTGCGGGTGCGCGGCCATGGAGCGTGCCCAGGATACGACCCGCGGGCGCCTACCGGCCGCCGACCGACGCCCCGTCGCCCGCCTCGTCCAGCACCGGGTGGGGCCCGCCGCTCGAGACGAGCTCGCCCGCCTGCACCAGCGCGTCCACCCGGCCGAGGATGTCGCCGGCGCGCACGTCGGGATGGCGGCCGTACGCCGGCAGGCCGTCCCAGCCGGCGGCCACGACGCGCTGCGAGCGACGGCCGCGGAGCACCTCGGCCACGCGGTTGCGCCCGATCGCCGGCCGGGCGTCGCGCACGACCTCGAGGATGGACGCGTCGACCTCGGCCCGCGCGACCTCGTCGACCTGGCGGCCCCGGGCCGCCCGCTGCGCGGCGGCGCGCGCGGACGCCGAGTCGCGGCGGCGCCGGTCGCGGCCCCCGCCGACCGGCGTCTCGGGATCGGGCAGCAGCAGCGGCACGCAGGCGTCGCAGCACGGCACGGTCGGCTGCGGGACGGTGCGGTCGCCGAAGTGCCGCAGCACGGCCGCGCGCCGGCAGGCGTCGCTCTCGACGAACTGCCACAGGGCGCGGTACTGCGCCCAGCGCTTGGCCTGCGCCTCCTGCGCCAGCGCGCGCACCTCGGCGCGGACGCGGTCGTCGTACGCGCCGAGCAGCCGGCCCTTCACGCGGTCCGGCGGCCCCGGGGCCGGCTGCACCATCCCGGCCTGCGTCAGGTGGCCGAACACCGCCCGCACGGACTCGGCGTCGCCCGGGCCGCCGCCGAGCCCGGCCACCGGCAGGTCGAAGCGGCCCTGGACGGTGGCGGCGACGATGCCGCCGGCGATCCGGTCCAGCGTGGCGTCGTCGACGTCGGCCCGCTCGATGAAGTAGCGGTGCAGGCCCTTGTCCCGCCCGTCGGCGAGCAGGTACGCCTTCGCGGGCGCGCCGTCGCGGCCCGCGCGCCCGGCCTCCTGGTACCACGCCTCCACCGACGGCGGCGCGGCGTCGTGCACCACCGTCCGCACGTCGGCCTTGTCGACGCCCATGCCGAACGCGTTCGTCGCGCAGACGAGCGGCACCTCGCCGCTCATGAACCGCCGCTGCGCCTCGTCGCGGCGCTCGCGGTCCAGCCCCGCGTGGTAGGCGACGGCCTCGACGCCGAGCGCGCGGCCCAGGTCGGCGGCCAGCCGGTCCGCGTTGTCGCGCGTGCCCGCGTAGACGATCGCCGGCAGCGCGTCGGGCTCGCGCAGGGCGGCCAGCACCCGTGCGCGCCGCTCGACCTGCCCGGAGCAGCGGCGCACCACGAACGACAGCGCGGGCCGGTCGAACCCCGTCCGCACCCGCACGGGCTCGCGCAGCGCCAGCCGCTGCTCGATGTCGCGGGCCACCTGCGGCGTCGCCGTCGCCGTGGCCGCCAGGATCGACCCCGCGCCGAGCCAGCGGGCGGCGTCGGCCAGCCGGAAGTAGTCCGGGCGGAAGTCGTGCCCCCACTGGCTCACGCAGTGCGCCTCGTCGACGACGAACAGGCCGACGCGCGCGTGCCGGATGCGCTCGAGGAAGGCCGCCGACCCGAAGCGCTCGGGCGCGACGTAGAGCAGCCGCACCTGCCCCGCCACCGCCCGCTCGACGGCGCGCGCGTTCTGCGCCGGGTCCTGCTGGCCGCTCAGCAGGGCCGCGGGCGGCGTCGGGAAGGCCACGTGGTCCGGGTCCGCCCGCGACACGCTTGCGTTGAGCTGGTCGACCTGGTCGCGCATGAGCGAGACGAGCGGCGAGACGACCAGGGTGAGCGCGTCCTCCCGGCAGAGCGCCGGCAGCTGGTACGTGAGCGACTTGCCGGCGCCCGTCGGCATCACGACGAGGGCGTCGCGCCCCTCGTGGGCGGCGCGGGCGGCGTCCTCCTGCCCCGGCCGGAACCCCGCGAACCCGAAGACGTCCCGGAGCGTGCGAAGGAGCGGATCGGGACCGGGGGCGTCGTCCGACATCGACCCTCCACGGTAGCCCGGCGGGGGGACGAACGGCCGGTCCGCACAGGGTCGTCACGGACCCGGCACGGCTCCGGCGTCGTCCCGTCCGCCGCGCCGACGGGTTCTCCGCAGGCGGATCCGGGCGGACCCCGACGACGGCGCGGCCCCGCGGTGGCAGCGTGGGGTCGTGACCCCCTCCGCCGCCACCGCTCCGCCGCCCCGGGCCGCCCGCGGCCGCGCGGTCGACCGGCCGCTGGTCGCCTTCCTGCTGCTCGCGTTCGGCCTGGCGTGGGCGTGGAGCGCCGCGCTGCTCGTGGCCGGCGACGCGGTGGCGCCCGGACGCGCCTGGCCGACGCACCTGCCGGCCCTCCTGGCCCCCGGGCTCGCCACGGTGCTCGTCACCGCGCGCACCGAGGGCCGCGCCGGCGCGGGCCGGCTGCTGCGCCGCCTGACGGCGTGGCGCCTGCCGGCCGCGGCGTGGGCCGCCGTCCTGGCGCCGCCGGCCGTCGGGCTCGTCGCCGCGGGGACCGCGGCCCTGGCCGGCGGCGACGCCCCGACGTGGGGCGCCCTCGGACGGTTCAGCGGCACCGCCCCGGGCGTCGGGTGGGTGGTCCTCGCCGTGCTGCTCAACGGCGTCGGCGAGGAGACCGGCTGGCGCGGCTGGCTGCTGCCGCGGCTGCGGCGCCGCCACGGCGCGGTCCCGGCGACGCTCCTGCTCACCGTCGCGTGGGCGGCCTGGCACGCCCCGTTCTTCGCGTTACTCACCAGCTACGGGGACTTCGGCGTCGTCCAGCTGCCCGGGTTCGTCCTGGGCCTGGCCGCCGGGGCGCTCGTCCTGACGTGGCTGTGGGAGCGTACCGGCGGCAGCCTCCTCGCCGTGGCGCTGTGGCACGCGGCGTACAACCTGACGGTCGCCACCGACGCCGGCGCGGGCGTGGTGGCGGCGGCCGTGACGACCGTCGTGATGGTCGGCGCGCTCGCCGTCCTGCCGGCGCTGCGCCGACGCGGGCCCACGGCCGCTCAGCCGCCCGCCGGCCCCGTCAGCATCGGGTAGAGGCGGCGGTGCCCCGGCAGGAGCGCCGCGTACGCGTCGACCCACTCCCGGTCGGGCTCGACGCGCGAGGTCGGGTGGACGCCCGCCGCGATCGCGGCCTCCACGTCCGGGAACGCGCCCGCCGCGACGCCGCCCAGCAGCGCGGCCCCGAACGCCGCGCCCGCCGACACCGCGGTGCGCTCGAGCGGCAGGTCGAGGACGGCGGCCAGGATCCGCAGCCACAGGTCGGACTCGGCGCCGCCGCCCGACACGCGGCCGACGGGCGGCCGCGGCCCCACCTCGGCGATCAGGTCGAGGCTGTCGCGCAGGCCGAAGGCCACCCCCTCGAGGACGCTCCGCACGAGCGCGCCGCGGTCGTGCCGCAGCCCCAGGCCCACGAACGCGGCGCGCACGTCGGCGTCGGGATACGGGGTGCGCTCGCCGGCCAGGTACGGGGCGAAGCGCAGTCCCTCGGCGCCCGGCGCCCACGCCGCGGCCTCGTCCACGAGCGCGTCGAAGCCGACGCCGGCGCCGCACGCGTCGCGCAGCCAGCGCAGCGACCCGGCGGCCGACAGCATCACGCCCATCACGTGCCAGGCGCCGGGCACGGCGTGGCAGAACGCGTGCAGGCGCCCCTGCGGATCCGGCGCGAACGCGCGGCGCCCGGCGAAGACGACCCCCGACGTGCCGAGCACGACCGAGGCGGGGCCGTCGTCGCCGACGACGCCCATCCCAACCGCGCCGGCCGCCTGGTCGCCGGCGCCCGCCGCCACGGGGACGCCCGCCGCGGTGTGGCCGGACACGGCGGCGCTCTCGAGCACGGGCGGCAGCCACGCCGGGTCGACGCGCAGCGCCGCGGCGAGCGCCGGGCTCCACGCCCGCTCGCCGACGTCCAGGAGCAGCGTGCCCGAGGCGTCCGAGACGTCGGTCGCGAGCGCGCCGCACAGCCGCAGCCGCACGTAGTCCTTCGGCAGCAGCACGTGGGCGATCCGGGCGTGCACGTCGGGCTCGTGCTCGGCCAGCCAGCGCAGCTTGGGGGCGGTGAACCCCGCGAGCGGCCGGTTGCCCGACAGCGCGACGAGCCGCTCCAGGCCCAGCTCCGCCACGAGCGCGTCGCACTGCGGCTGGCTGCGGCCGTCGTTCCACAGGATCGCGGGGCGCAGCGGCCGCCGCTCGGCGTCCAGCACGACGAGGCCGTGCATCTGGCCCGTCAGCCCGATGCCGTCGACCTCGTCCGCGCGCAGCTGGGCCAGCACGGCGGACGCCGCGAGCCACCAGTCCTCGGGGTCCTGCTCGGCCCAGCCCGGGTGCGGCGTCGACAGCGGGTACCCGTGCTCGGCCTCGGCGAGCACGCGCCCGGCCGCGTCGACGACGACGCCCTTGACGGACGACGTGCCGACGTCGAGCCCGAGCAGCCGCACGTCGCTCACGCGCGCCCCGATCCCGCGAGGTTGCGGCGGGCGACGGAGTCGACGGTGACGGCGGCGAGGAGCACGAGGCCCGTGATGATGAACTTCGTCCCCGACGCCAGGCCGAGCAGGCCCAGCCCGTTGTCGATCGACGCGATGACGATCGCGCCCAGGACGGCCGCGCGGATCGAGCCGCGGCCGCCGAACAGCGAGGTGCCGCCGATGACCGCCGCCGCGATCGAGTACAGGAGGATCGTGCCGCCGCCGGCGCCGGTGTCGACCGACGTCAGGCGCGACGCGAGCACGACGCCGCCGAGGGTCGCCATCATCGACGCGATCGCGAAGCACGCGATCCGCACGCGGTCGACGGGGATGCCCGCCCGCCGCGCGGCCTCGATGTTGCCGCCGATCGCCATGACGTGCCGGCCGAAGCGGCTGCGGGTCAGGACCCACGAGCCGACGACGAACAGCGCCGCCAGCATCAGCACGACGTACGGCACGCCGCGGTCCTCGTTGGCCACCCAGACGGCGGCGATCAGCGCCACGGCGAGGGCGCCGATGCGCAGCGCCACGAGCGACGCCGGGTCGACGGGCAGGCCCTTGCGCGTCCGCGTCCGCCGGCGGGCGAGCTGGCTCCACGCGTAGCCCGCGATCCCGACGGCCACCAGGATCCACGACGCCGCGGGCGAGATGAACCCGTTGGCCAGGTCGATGATCGTCCGGCTCTGGATGACGACGGTGCCCTGGTCCCCGATCAGGACGAGGACCGCGCCGTTCCACGCGAGCAGGCCCGCCAGGGTGACGACGAACGAGGGGATGCCGACCTTCGTGAACAGCAGGCCGTTGAGCGTGCCGATCAGCAGGCCGACGACGAGGACGACCGCGATCGCCGGCACCCCGGCGAACTCCCAGTGGCCGCCCGGCAGCGTCAGGAGCGCCGCGATCGCCCCGCCGACGCCCGACACGAAGCCGACGGACAGGTCGATCTCGCCCAGCAGCAGGACGAACACCACGCCCATCGCGATGGTCATGATCCCCGCCGCCTGGATGACCAGGTTGAGGAAGTTCCCCGCCGTCAGGAAGTTGGCGTTCTGCGACTGGAAGACGACGACGATGATCACCATCCCGACCAGGATCGGGAGGGCGCCGAGCTCGCCGCCCTTCACGTCGGCCCACCAGCGGGCCGCGGCGTCGCGGAGGGACCTGGGCTCGCCCGCGGCGGGCGCGGTCGCCGACGCGTGCAGCGTCGGATCGACGGTGGACGAGCTCATGCGCTGGCCTCCTGGAGCTGACCGGGCACGGTGTCGAGCGCGCCGGCGGTGATGGCCTCGACGACGGCGGACTGCGTCGTCTCGGCGACGGTGAAGCGAGCGACGTCCTGGCCCAGGCGCAGGACCGTCACGGCGTCCGCGACCTCGAAGACGTCGTGCAGGTTGTGCGAGATGAGGATGACGCCGAGCCCCTTCTCGGCCAGGCGTCGGACGAGGTCGAGCACCTGCCGGGTCTGGGCGACGCCGAGCGCGGCGGTCGGCTCGTCCAGGATCACGACCTTCGAGTTCCACATCACCGCCTTCGCGACGGCGACGGACTGGCGCTGGCCGCCGGAGAGGCCCGCGACCGTCTGCCGGACGGAGCGGATCGTGGTGACCGACAGGCCGGCGAGGGTCTCGCGGGCGCGCTGCTCCATGTCGGTCTCGTCCAGGCCCCGCAGCGGGCCGCTCGTCTCCTCGCGGCCCAGGAACATGTTCTGCACGACGTCGAGGTTGTCGGCCAGCGCGAGGTCCTGGTAGACGACCTCGATGCCCAGCCGCGCGGCGTCCTTCGGCCCGCCGATCGACACGCGCTCGCCCTCGAAGAGGATCTCGCCCTCGTCGATGGCGTGGATGCCGGCGATGGACTTGATGAGCGTCGACTTGCCCGCGCCGTTGTCGCCCACGAGCGCGAGCACCTCGCCCGCGTGGACGGCGAGGTCCACGCGGTAGAGGGCCTGGACGGCGCCGAACGACTTCGACACGCCGCGCAGCTCGAGCAGCGGGACGCCGCCGGCCGTCCGCCCCGCGGCCGGGGCCGCGGGGGCGTCCGGCGACGCGGGCCCGGGCGGCCGCTCCGGGACCTCGGTCATCGTCAGATCCCCGCCTTCTCGCAGACGCTCGCGAGCTTGCCCGCGCACAGCTCCTCGCGCTTGACGAAGCCGTCGGCCAGCACCGTGTCCTTGAGGTTGTCCTTCGTCACCGACACCGGCTCGAGCAGCGCGGAGGGCACCTGGCGCGCGCCGTCGTCGGACTTCCCGTTGACGAGGCCCGCGGGCGGCTGCTGGCCCTTCGAGAGCGCGATCGCCAGCTTCGAGGCCGCGTCGGCCTCCTTCTTGATGGCCTTGTAGACCGTCATGCACTGGTCGCCGGTGAGGATGTTCTGCAGGCCCTGGACCGTCGCGTCCTGCCCCGTGACGGGGATCGGCTGGAGCTTGCGCGAGCGCATCGCGGAGACGACGGAGTTGGCCAGACCGTCGTTCGCCGCCAGGACGCCGTCGATCTTGCCGCCGGTCTTCTGGAGCATCTGCTCGTAGATCGTGAGCGCCTGCTGGTTGTCCCAGTCGGGGACGGACTGGTCGGCGACCTTCTCGGCCTTGCCGGCCTTGAACAGCGGGTCGAGCACGCTGTTGTAGCCCTGCGCGAAGAGCGTGGCGTTGTTGTCGTCGGGCGAGCCGTTGAGCTCGGCGATGCGCGGCTTCTCCTTCGACCCCAGGCAGGAGACGAGGCCCTTGCCCTGCAGCTCGCCGACCTTCACGTTGTCGAACGACACGTAGTAGTCGGCCTTGCCCTTGAGCGTGAGGCGGTCGTAGTCGATGACCTTCACGCCCTTCGCGGCGGCCTGCGCCTCGATCGCCGCGCCCGAGCCGGAGTCGAGGTTCGTCAGCAGCAGGATCTTCGCCCCGTTGGTGATCGCCTGCTCGGCCTGCTGCTGCTGGGTCGACTTGTCGCCCTGGGCGTTCTGGATCTCGACCGGCACGCCGGCGGCCTTGAACGCGGCCTCGAGCAGCGGGCGGTCCGCGGTCTCCCAGCGCACGGAGCTCTGCGTGTCCGGCAGCAGCACGGCCACCTTCTGGGCCTTCGCCCCGCTGCCCCCGCCGCTGCCGCCGTCGTCGTCGCCGCCGCCGCAGGCGGTCAGCCCGAGGGCCGCCACCAGCGTCGCGGCGCCGGCCAGTACCCGGCGGGTGGTCATCTGGGTCCTCATCGCTCTCTCCTCTGCGCGCTCGGCGCCGCCGGGCCATCCGGTGGTCGCGTACCGCGTCTCCTCGTAGCGGGCGGCAATCTCTCACCGCACGACGAATAAAGTCAAGAGCGCGGACAAAACAATCTTCTTTCGTTGCGACTTACGAACAGAATCACCCGGAACGCGGCCCGCCCTGGTAGGACTCCCCGTCATGACGACCCCCTCCCCCACCCCGGCGACGCCCCGGTTCACCTTCGGCCTCTGGACCGTCGGCAACCCGGGCCGCGATCCGTTCGGCGAGCCGACGCGCGCCCCCGTCGATCCCGTCGACTCCGTCGGTCTGCTGGCCGAGCTCGGCGCCTGGGGCGTCTCGCTCCACGACGACGATCTGGTCCCGTGGGGCTCGTCCGCCGCCGACCGCGACCGGATCGTCGCCCGCTTCGGCGCCGCGCTGAAGGAGCACGGCCTGGGCGTCGGCATGGCCACGACGAACCTCTTCACGCACCCCGCGTTCAAGGACGGCGCGTTCACGTCGAACGACCGCGGCGTGCGGCGGGCGGCGATCGGCAAGGCCATGCGCTCGATCGACCTGGGCGCCGAGCTGGGCGCCGAGGTCTACGTCTTCTGGGGCGGCCGCGAGGGCACCGAGGTCGGCGTGGCGAAGGACCCCCGCGACGCGCTGGACCGCTACCGCGAGGCGATCGACGTCCTGGGCGACTACGTCGACGAGCAGGGCTACGACCTGCGCTTCGCCATCGAGCCGAAGCCGAACGAGCCGCGCGGCGACCTGTGGCTGCCGACCGTCGGCCACGCGCTGCACTTCATCTCCACCCTGGCCCGGCCCGACCGCGTCGGCGTGAATCCCGAGGTCGCCCACGAGACCATGGCCGGCCTGTCGTTCAGCCACGGCGTCGGCCAGGCGCTGTGGGCCGGCAAGCTCTTCCACATCGACCTGAACGCGCAGCGGATCGGCCGCTACGACCAGGACTACCGCTTCGGCGCCGAGGACCTGAAGGAAGCCTTCCACCTGGTCCGCTTGCTCGTGCGGGCCGGCTACGACGGGCCGCTGCACTTCGACGCCCACGCGTACCGCAACGCCGACCCCGAGGACGTGCGCGCCTTCGCGGCCGGCTGCATGTCGACGTACCGCGCGCTGGCGGAGAAGGCGCAGCACTTCGACGCGCTGCCCGAGGTGCAGGAGGCGCTGCAGGCCGCGTCCGTCGCCGAGCTGGGCGAGCCGACGACGACGGGCGTCGGCGAGGCCGACGCCCTGCGCGCCGCCGCCGACGACCTCGACGCGCTGGCCGCCCGCGGGTACGCGAACGAGCGCCTGGACCAGCTGGCCGTCGACGTCCTCATGGGCGTGCGGTGAGCGCGACCGGGGCGGCGACCGCCGCCCTGCGCCGCGGCGCCCTCGCCGCCGTGGTCCGCGGCGGCCCGGTGCTCGAGGTCACGTCGCTGACCCACGACGGCGCCGAGCTGCTCGTGCCGGGGCACGAGCTGCCCGCGCCGTTCGCGGTCCACGGCGACCACGGCGGGATCGCGTTCCTGCACCCCTGGGCCAACCGGCTGGGCGCCGACGCGTACGCGCTGGCGGGCCGCCGGGCGGCGCTGCCGCCGGACGCGCCCGGGGTGACGCGCGACGACGGCGGCCGGCCGATCCACGGCCTCCGCGCGCCGGGTCCCGGGTGGGCGGTCGACGCGGACGGCCCGGCCGGCGCCCGCGCCCGCCTGGAGCACCCCGGCGAGGACGGCTCCCCGTTCCCCTTCCCCCACGCGGTCGAGGTCGCCGTGACCCTGACGGACTCCGGCCTGGAGGCGACCGCCCGCGTCGCGGCGACCACCGACGTCCCCGTCCCGGTCGCCGTCGGCTGGCACCCGTACCTGCGGCTGCCGGGCGCCGCCCGCCGCGACTGGCGGCTCGGCGCACCGCCGCGGCGGCACCTGCTCGCGGGCCCCGACGGCCTGCCGGACGGGCACGAGCGCGACGAGGGCGCCGAGGACGCCCCGCTCGCGGCACGCGCGTTCGACGACGGCTACCGCGTCGACCCGCCGGCGCCGTGGACCCTGTCCGACGGCCACCGGACCCTGCGCGTGCGCCCGCTCGCCGGCTTCCCGGTCGTCCAGCTCTTCGCCCCGACGAGCGCCGACGTCGTGTCGATCGAGCCGATGGCCGCGCCCGTCGACGCGCTGCGCCACGGCACCGGCATCGGCTGGGCCCGGCCCGGCGCACCGTTCGCGGTGGCCTTCGCGCTGGACGTCGAGGCGCGCGGGGCCCCCGGCTATCGTTGCTGCGGATGACGTCCGCCCCCGGCACGCTCGGTTCGCTCAAGGACCGCAACCGGCTGCGGATCGTCGACGTCCTGCGCCGGTCGGGCACCGCCAGCCGCGTCGAGCTCGTCCGGGCCACCGGGCTCTCGCGCACCACGGTCTCGAAGCTCGTCGGCGAGCTGCAGGCGGCCGGCCTGGTCGTCGAGCAGGGCGAGCGGTCGGGCGACGCCGGCGGCGTCGGACGCCCGGCGATCGCCCTCGCGCTCAACCCGCGGGGCGGCGCGGTCGTCGGCGTCGACTTCGGCCACGACCTGGTGCGCGTGGCGGTCGCGGACCTGGCCGGCGGCGTCCTGGCCGAGCGGCGCCGCGACTTCGACGTGGACGACGACCCGCCCGGCGCCGTCGACGTCGCCGTCGAGCTGGTCCGCGCGGCGCTGGCCGACGCGGACGCCGACCTGGAGCGCACCGTCGGCGTCGGCGTCGCGGTCTCCGCCCCCGTCGTCCGCACGCCCGAGGCGCCGGCGGGCGCGCAGATCCTCCCCGGCTGGCCGGAGCTGCCGCCGCTCGACGAGCTGGAGCGCCGCCTGGGCCGCCCGGTCATCGTCGACAACGACGCCAACCTGGGCGCGCTCGCCGAGGTCCGCGACGGCGCCGCGCGCGGGGCGCGCAACGTCCTCTACGTCATGCTCTCCGGCGGCATCGGGGCGGGCCTGATCCTGGACGGCCAGCTCGTCCGCGGCCACCGCGGCATCACCGGCGAGCTCGGGCACGTCGTGCTCGACCCCCACGGCCCGATCTGCCGCTGCGGCAACCGCGGCTGCATCGAGACCGTCGCGTCGGGCCCCGCGCTGCTCGCGGCGATGCGGCCGCTGCGCGGGGCGTCGTTCACCCTCGAGGACGCCACGCGCGCCGCGCGCGAGGGCGACGAGGGCGCCCGCCGGCTGTTCACGGACGCCGGGCGCACCGTCGGCCAGGCGGTCGGCGCCATCTGCAACGTCGTCAACCCCGAGATGGTCGTGGTCGGCGGCGACATGGCGCTGGCCGGGGACGTGCTGGTCGACGCGGTGCGGGACGGCATCGGCCTGGCCGCGATCCCGGCGATCCGGCAGGACGCCCGCGTCGTGCCGGCGCAGCTCGGCGACCGCGCCGAGCTGCTGGGCGCGATCGGCCTGGTGCTGGCGGAGACGGGCAGCGAGGCGCTGGCCGTCATGACCGCGGCGTCCTGACCAGGGCAGCGGTCGTCCGGCTGGCGCCCATGCACTAGGTTGGCGGAACCCCCGCCGTCCCGCTGCCGTCCCGGAGGCCCGCCCGTGCTCCCCGCCCCTCGATCCGTCCCGCGCGCCGCGCGCCCCGCCGCGCTGGTGCTCGCCGCCGCCGCGCTCCTGGCCGGCGCGGCCCCCGCTCACGCCACGTTCGCCGGCACCGCGACCGACCCGACCGGCGACGCCGCGGACGCCACCCCGTCGCGCGACCTCGTCGCCGCGGGGGTGGGCTACGACCCGTCCGACGGCACCTTCGTCGCCGCCGTCCGCCTGCGGGGCGCGCTGTTCGGGCCCAGCCGGGCGTTCCTGAGCGTCGTCGCGGCCACCCCGACCGCGGCGGGCTGCGGCGGCGCCGCCCTCGGGCTCGGGGCCGCCACCGACGACCCGTCGGCGCAGTGGCACCGCTTCTCGGGCCCCACGACGGTCGTCGCCCGCGGGACGGCGCGGCACCGCGGCGACGGCCTGGACGTCCAGCGGCTCGAGGTGACCGACCGCGCACTGCGCGGCATGGCGCCGGGCTGCGCGTTCGTGACGCTCTCGAGCACCGAGGATCCGGGGGTCGTCTACGACGCGCTCGGCCCGTTCCGCCTGCGGGCGTACGCCGGGCTGCGCGTCGCGCTCGGATCCCTGCCGACGGCGGTGCGGCCCGGCCGCCGCTACGCGCTGCGCGTCGCGGTCAGCAACCCGGGCTCGGCTCCCACCGGCCGCGTGCGGGTGCGCGTCGGTCGCGCGCGGGGGCTGACGGCGTCCCGACGCACCGTGACGCTGCCGTCCGTCGCGCCGGGAGCGAAGCGCACCGCCACCGTGCGCGTGACGTTGAGCCGGCGCGCGGCCGCGCGGAGCGTCGTGGCGGTCGCCGCCAGCGCCGGCCGGCTGTCG
Source organism: Patulibacter sp. SYSU D01012 (assembly GCF_017916475.1). GTDB lineage: Bacteria > Actinomycetota > Thermoleophilia > Solirubrobacterales > Solirubrobacteraceae > Patulibacter. The sequence goes on along the minus strand of NZ_JAFMTB010000003.1, from coordinate 481,011 downwards.
GCGACGGCCGAGCGCCGGGTGCGCGTCCGCCTGCCCGCCCGTCGACCGTCCGGCGGCGGGGGCGGCACGCCGGCGCCCGGCTCGCCGTCGGTCTGCACCCGCTGGTTCCCCGACCTGTCCGGCGAGTCCGGCGGGTCGCTCGGGCTGACGCCCTGCGAGCGCTGAGTCCGCCTCGCGCCGGGCGGCGTCCGGCGCGAGGCGCCGCGCAGGCCAGGCGCCGCTCAGGCCAGGCGGCGCTCAGGCCAGGCGGCGCTCGAAGCAGCGCGCGAAGGGCGCGCCGACGTACGGGCCGAAGGGCGGGATCTCGGCGTACCCCGCCCGCGCGTAGAAGCGCATCGCGTCGGGCTGCCGCTCGCCGGTCTCCAGCCGCAGCGTCGTCCAGCCGCGCTCGGTCGCGGCCGCCTCGAGGGCGGCCAGGAGCGCGTCGGCGACGCCCGTCCCGCGCGCGAGCGGATCGACGTACATCCGCTTGATCTCGGCGACGCCCTCCTCCAGCGGCCGCAGCCCGCCGCAGCCGACGGCCGCACCGGCGGCGTCGCGGGCCACCAGGAACAGCGCCACGTCGGCGCCCGAGGGCGGGGTCCCGGGCTCGCTCTCGCCGGCGTAGCGGGCGCGCAGCTCGTCCTGCTGGCGCGCGCGCAGCGCCGCGCCGTCCGCGTCGTCCCAGGGGACGGGGGCGACCCGCACCCGCACGGGGCGCTCGGGCCGACGGCGGTGCGTGCTCAGCTCGTCACCATCGGCAGGCGGTTCTCGAGCGCGTACTTGCCCAGGTGGCTCTCGGTGCCCGCCAGGGGGTAGTCCCCGGTGAAGCACGCGTCGCAGTGCCCGGAGCGCTCGCCGCGGACCGCCTCGTACACGCCGTCGAGCGACAGGTACGCCAGCGAGTCGCAGCCGATGTGGTCGCGGATCTCCTCGACCGTGCGCTCGTGGGCGACCATCTCCTCGCGCGAGGACATGTCGACGCCGTAGTGGCAGGGGTTGCGGATCGGCGGCGCCGTGATGCGGAAGTGCACCTCGCGCGCGCCGGCGTCCTTCAGCATCTTCACGAGCTGGCGCGTCGTGTTGCCGCGGACGATCGAGTCGTCGACGACGACCAGCGACTTGCCGGCGACGACCTCGGGCAGCGGGTTGAACTTCAGCCGCAGGCCCTGCTGCCGCAGCTCGTTGCCCGGCTGGATGAAGGTGCGCTGGACGTAGCGGTTCTTCACGAACCCGTCGTCCATCGGGACCCCGCTGGCCTGGGAGAACCCGCGTGCGCCGGGGATCCCCGAGTCGGGGACGGGGACGACCAGGTCGGCGCCCGCGACCGGCGAGTCGCGGGCCAGGATCTCGCCCATCCGCACCCGGCTGCGCTGCAGCAGGTTGCCCTTCATCCGCGAGTCGGGGCGGGCGAAGTAGATGTACTCGAACAGGCAGAACGCCTCGCGCTGGCCCGGCTGGACCTTGCGGCTGGTGACGCCGCGCTCGTCGAGGATCACCAGCTCGCCCGGCTCGACGTCGCGGACGTACTCGGCGCCGATGATGTCGAGCGCGCACGTCTCGGACGCGACGACCCACGCGTCCTCGGCCAGGCGGCCCAGCACGAGCGGGCGGATGCCCTGCGGGTCGCGGAAGGCGTGGACCCGGTCGCGGTCCATGACGACCGTCGAGTAGGCGCCCTTCAGCCGCGGCATCGCCTGGACGATCGCGTCCTCGACGCTCTCGGCGTCGGCCGTCGCGAGCAGCGCGGCCATGATCTCGGAGTCCGTCGTCGCGCGGAAGTGCACGCCGCGGCCGACGAGCTCCGTGTGCAGCTCGACCGCGTTGACCAGGTTGCCGTTGTGCGCCAGCGCCAGCTCCCGCACGTCGTTGCGGTGCACGGGCTGGGAGTTCTCCCAGTCGTTGCCGCCCGTGGTGGAGTAGCGGGTGTGGCCGACCGCGATGTCGCCGGTCAGCGCCTGTAGGTCGTGCTCGTGGAAGACCTGGCTGACCAGGCCGAGCGCGCGCTGGGTGATGATGTAGCCGCCCAGGTCGGCCGAGGCGATGCCCGCCGACTCCTGACCGCGGTGCTGGAGCGCGTAGAGCGCGTAGTACGCGAGCTTGGCGACGTCGTGCCCGGGGGCGTAGACGCCGAAGACGCCGCACTCGTCGCGCGGGCCCTCGCGGTGATCGGGAGCATCAGGGAGCATGATCCGGCGTCGGGCTTCGGGAGCGAGAGGGCACCGCGACGCCAAGCACCGAGAGTACCAGCCGTCCCCGGGCGTCCCGGCGGGTGCGGACGCCCTCCGCTCCCCCGACCGAACGGACGTCCGGGCGACCGGTGGGACGACATCGGGGCCCGTGGGCCGGGACGGACGGGCCGCCGCGACGCGCGCCGTACCCTTGGGGGGATGTCTCGCCCGCCGCTCACGCCCGGTCCGCTGTCCCCGCGCCGCAAGGTCCCGCGCGAGATCCCCCGCCCCCCGTACGCGCTGCTGGGCGAGCCGCCCGCCCCCAAGGCCCCCCGGGCGCGCACGGCGCAGGAGCTGGCCAGCATGCGCGAGGCGTGCGCGATCGCCAGCGACGCGCTGGCCGCCGCCGCGGCCGCCGTGGCGCCGGGCGTGACCACCGACGAGATCGACGCCGCCGCGCACGAGGTGATGGTCTCGCGCGGCGCGTACCCGTCGACGCTGAACTACCGCGGCTACCCGAAGTCCACGTGCATCTCGATCAACGAGGTCATCTGCCACGGCATCCCCGACCTGCAGACGACCCTGTACGAGGGCGACATCGTGACGATCGACGTCACCGCGTACTTCGAGGGCATGCACGGCGACCTCAACCAGACGTTCGCCGTCGGCGAGGTCGACCAGGCGTCGAAGGACCTGATGGAGGCCACCCGCCGGGCGCTCGACGTCGGCATCCAGGCGATCCGCCCCGGCGGCCAGGTGCGCGACATCGGCAAGGCGATCGAGAAGGCCGTCCGCAACCGCTTCGGCATCGTCCACCAGTTCGGCGGCCACGGCATCGGCCCGGACTTCCACGACGGCCTGCACGTGCAGCACGTCTACGACCGCCGCGCGACCACCCGGTTCTTCCCCGGCATGACGCTGACGGTCGAGCCGATGCTGACGCTCGGCCGGCCCGAGGCGCAGGTGTGGGAGGCGGACGGCTGGACCGCCGTGACCGTCGACGGCTCGCGCTGCGCCCAGGAGGAGCACACCGTCCTCGTGACCGAGGACGGCGTCGAGGTCCTCACGCGGCACGTGCCGCACTAGGGCCGGAGGCCGGCGGACCGGCCGCCGGCGCGGCGCGGCGGGCGACCCGCTCGCCGCCCCTCAGCGCACCGTGCGGACGGTGCGCGTGACGCCGACGCCGACGCCGCCGGCGTTCTCCGCCCGCACCGCGCAGCCCAGGCGCCAGCCGCGGTCGCTCGCCTTGACGCGGTAGGTCTTGCGCGCCGAGAAGCCGGTGTCGCGCTCGCGGCCGTTCCGCAGCCGGAAGAACGAGTAGCGGAACTGCGGCGCGCCGGCCCAGAAGCCGCGCACGCACGAGACGGTGCGACCGGCGCGGGCGTCGCCGGACACCCGCACCCGCAGGCCGCCGCGCGGCGACAGCGGCGTCTGCGCCTCGGTCACGTCCTGCTCGGCGAGCGCCGCGTCGATGAACACGCGGATCTCGGGAGCGGCGACGTTCGCGAACAGGTTCAGGCCGACGGCGCAGTCGCGGACCGCGATGTCGGTGACGCCCACGAGCCGGCGCGGCGAGCCGACCGTCGCGGTGCCGCCGGAGTCGCCCGAGCACGCCGCGTGCTTGCGGCGGTACGTGCAGAGCATCGCCGCCGGCGCGTCCGTGCCGCACTGGCCGGCGGTCACGGCGCTCTGGTAGACGCTGCGCAGGCGGCCGAAGTCGGAGCGGCGCGAGCTCGTCACGCCGAAGCCGGTCACGCGGACGCGGCGCCCGGCGTCGACGTAGGCGCCGGCGTCGGCCATCGGCAGCGCCTGCGCGCGGGGGCCGGTCAGGTCGATCGGCACGCCCAGCGTCAGGACGGCGACGTCGTCGGGGTAGGCGTTCGACCGGTAGCGCGGGTGCACGCGCACCTTCGCGACCGGCACGACCGTGGCGCCCGCCAGGCCCGCCTTCGTGCGGATGTTCGCGGTGCCGGCGGCGACCACCACGGCGGAGGCGTCCGCCAGCCGGTCCTGCTCGACGACGCAGTGGGCGGCCGTGAGGATGTGCGTCGGGTCGAGGATCGTGCCGCTGCACGACCCGTACTTGGCGCCGAACTTCGTCTGCAGCGCGACGGTGTACGGCGCGGACGTCGTGTCCTTCAGCTCGGTGCCGCCGACGATGCGCGCCGACGCCTGGCCCGGAGCGGCCTGCGCCGTGAGCGGCGGGAAGGCGGGGGCGGCGGCCGCCGGGGTGGCCGCGGCGAGCGCCGCGGCGAGGCCGAGCAGCACGGTGCGGGCCGCGCGGCGGGCGACGGGTCGGGGGCGGGCGGGGCTTGCGTGCATCGTGGAGCTCCTGGTGGCCGCCGCTGCGCCCCGGGCGCCGCGCGCGTGGGGGATCACGGTAGCCCTTCGTCCCCCGGACCGTCGCGGTCGGGAGGGGGCGCCGCCCGGCCGGCCGCGCTCACCAGACCCCGACGCCGCCCGCCCCGCGGTAGCGGACGCCGAACTGCCGGCCGGCGCAGCCGCCGCGCGGATCCCGCGCGCGGAACGGCAGGCGGACGACGACCTGCGCCTGGTTGTTCGTCTCGTCGCGCTCGCGGATGGCGTCCGTCGGGTCCGCGGTGTGGACGTACGCGAAGCAGCCGCGCAGGCCGGTCACGTCGATCCACTGCTCGGGGTAGTCCGGCGGGTAGACGTCGGACCAGCCGACCGACGTGCCCAGGGTCACGTGGGTCCGGCGGGCGCTCGTGGAGCACGCGGGGTACACCGCGCGCCGCGGCGACAGGGGCAGCGTGCCGTGGTTGCGCTCCAGGTCGCGCAGGCAGTAGGCGACCTTCGGCCCCACCCGCACGCGCTCGCGCGGCGTGCCGTCGTCCGCAAGGCGCCACAGCTCGAACCGGGCGGCGTCGTGCATCTTCCACCAGCGGCGGTGCAGGTGCGCGAGCTTGAACTCGAGCCGCGCGCCGGTCCGCACCCGCAGCACGCCGCCGTCGTGGCGGTGGATGACCTGCTCGGCGTCCATCCACCGACCCCGGGTGCCCGCCCGGGCGCCGCGCAGCTCGGCCGGGCCGTCGCCGACGGAGTCGATCGCGTTGCCGGCGCGCAGCAGCACGCGGCCCCGCCGCGTGCGCTCCGTCCTCATGCCGAACGGCCGGCGCATGATCAGGTCGGGGCAGCGCAGCTGGGGGCCGAGCGCGGGATCCAGGCACGGGTTGTCCTTCGCCTGCGCCACCGGGGCGGCGCGCAGCACCGGCCCGTCCCCGCCCGGGCGCCCACGACCCCCGACCCAGGCGGCGGCCGCCGCCGCGACGAGGAGCAGCGCGGCGAGCAGGGGAAGGCGGGCCCGGAGCACCGCGTGACCTTAGCCGTCCTCGCCGCCGCGACGGGACGGTCGCGGCGGCGGCCCGCTCCCCGCCTGGACGGCCGTCCGAGACGACGCGCGCCCCGGCGGGCCGGGGGCGCGGGCGACGGACGGGCGGGCCGGGCGCGGGCTAGGCGAAGAGCGCCGCGAGCGCGCCGTGCGCCGCGGACAGGTCCTCGAGCGCCGCATCGACGCGCTGGGTGCCGCACGTGACGGTCACGCGGGAGCCGCCGACCGTGCCGAGCACCGTCAGCGGCAGACGCGCGCCCAGGCGCTCGACGACGTCGCGGGGGCCCGAGACGACGAAGCCGCCGGGCGCCTCGCCGAAGAGCGACACGCGGCCGTCCTCGTCGCCGGGCGCGAAGGGCTGCAGCTCGAGCGTCGCGCCGATGCCGCCGGCGAGGGCCGACTCGGCGACGGCCGTGGCCAGACCGCCCTCGGCGACGTCGTGGCAGCTGCTCAGCACGCCCTCGCGGACGGCCTCGCGCACGGCGGCGATGCCCTCGGCGGTCGCGGCCAGGTCCCAGGCGGGCAGGCCGTCGGGCAGCGCGCGGCCCTCGAGCTTCGCCAGCTCGGACAGCTCCAGCTGCGGCGCGAACCGGCCGACGAGCGCGACGACGTCGCCGTCGGCGCCGAAGCCGAGCGACGCCGCGGTCGTCACGTCCGGCACCTTGCCGACCATGCCGACGACCGGCGTCGGGTAGATCGGCCCGGTCGTGCCCTCGTTGTAGAGCGAGACGTTGCCGCCGACGACGGGGGCGCCGGTCGCGCGGCAGGCGTCGCCCAGGCCGCGCACGGCCTCGGTCAGCTGCCACGCGATGTGCGGCTTCTCGGGGTTGCCGAAGTTCAGGTTGTTCGTCAGCCCGAGCGGCTCGGCCCCGACGCACGCCAGGTTGGCGGCGCACTCCAGGACGTTCCACACCGTGCCCGTGTACGGGTCGGCGGCGACGCGGCGGCCGGAGCCGTCGATCGCCACGCCGACGCCGCCGATCGGACCGTCGACGCGGGTGCCGCCGTCGCGCAGGCCGGCGCGCGACGCCGCGGTGGCGCTGCTCGTCGCGTCGTCGCCCGTGGCCGGCGAGCCCGCGACGCCGGTGGCGCCGATCGAGCCGGCGGGGCCGGGGATCTGCAGGACCGCGGCGTCCGTCTGGCCGGGCCGGCGGACCGTGCGCGACTGGACGATGGAGTCGTACTGCTCGAAGAGCGGGCGGCGGTCGGACAGGTTGGCCGAGCCCAGCAGCGCGAGCAGCGCCTCCGTGGCGGGCGTCCCGTCCGCGATCCGGCGCGGCGGCGCGGGGTAGATCCCCTCGGCCGGCTTCTCGGGGTGGATGTCGTAGAGCGGGCAGTCGTCGACGAGCGCGGGCACCGGCATGTCGCCGACGAGCTGCTCGCCGTCCCACACGCGGAAGCGGCCCGAGTCGGTCACGACGCCGATCGCGGTGCCGTGCACGTCCCACTTGTCGGTGACGGCGATGACCTCGTCGACCTTGTCGGGCGTGACGACGCAGAGCATGCGCTCCTGCGACTCCGAGACCATGACCTCGAACGGCTCCAGCCCGGCCATGCGGCGCGGGACGAGCGCGACGTCCAGGTCCAGGCCGACCTCGCCCTTGCTGGCCATCTCGGACGCGGCGGACGTCAGGCCCGCGGCGCCCAGGTCCTGCAGCGAGACGAGCAGGTCGCGGTCCAGCAGCTCGAGCGAGCACTCGACGAGCTTGGACTCCTCGAACGGGTCGCCGACCTGCACCGTCGGGCGCTTGTCGGCGTCGTCCTCACCCAGCTCGGCGGACGCCAGGACGGACGCGCCGCCGATGCCATCCGCGCCGGTCGCGGCGCCGAAGAGCACGACGACGTTGCCGACGCCGGTCGCGGCGGAGCGGATGACGCGCTCCTCGCGCGCCAGGCCCAGCGCCATCGCGTTGACGAGGCAGTTCGTCTCGTACGGGCCCTCGAAGTAGACGTCGCCGCCGATGTTCGGCACGCCGATCGAGTTGCCGTAGTGGCCGATGCCGCGGACGGCGCCGTCGAGCAGGAAGCGCGAGCGGGCGGCGCCGGCGGTCGGCGTGCCGTCCTCGTTCGTGTCCTCGACCTCGCCGAAGCGCAGCGCGTCGAGCACCGCGATCGGGCGGGCGCCGAGCGCGAAGATGTCGCGCAGGATGCCGCCGACGCCGGTCGCGGCGCCCTGGAACGGCTCGACCGCCGAGGGATGGTTGTGCGACTCGACCTTGAACGCGAGCGTCCAGCCGTCGCCGACGTCGACCGCGCCGGCGTTCTCGCCCGGCCCGAGGACGACCGCGGGGCCCTCGGTCGGCAGCGTGCCGAGCAGCTTCTTCGAGTGCTTGTACGAGCAGTGCTCGCTCCACATGAGCGAGAACATCGCCAGCTCGACCTGCACCGGCTCGCGGCCGAGCTTCTGCACGACCAGGTCGTACTCGCTCGCCGTCAGGCCGAGGGCCTTCGCCTGCTCCAGGCCGGGGGCGTCGCCGACGGGCGTCGCGTCGGGGGCGACCTCGCGGGCGGTCGGCAGGGACGGGGCGGCGGTGGGGTCAGGCAGCATGCGCGGCGCCCTCCAGGACGGAGCGGAAGAGGACGAGGCCGTCGGCCGAGCCCGTCAGCGGGTCGACCGCGTGCTCGGGGTGCGGCATCAGGCCGACGACGTTGCGGCCCGCGTTGCAGACGCCGGCGACGTCCTCGAGCGACCCGTTGAAGTTGCCGCCCGCGGCGTACCGGAAGACGATCTGGTCGTTCTCCTTGACCTCGGCGAGCAGCTCGTCGGGCGCGTACCAGCGGCCGGACTGGTGCTTGGCGGGGATCGAGAGGAGCTGGCCCCGCTCGGCGGCGGCGGTCCACGGCGTCGCGGTCGTCTCGACGACGAGCTCGACCTGGCGACAGACGAAGCGGCGGTTCTGGTTCTGCAGCAGCGCGCCCGGCAGCAGGCCGGCGGCGCACAGCACCTGGAAGCCGTTGCAGATCCCCAGGACGGGGCCGCCCTCGCGGGCGAAGTCGGCGACGGCGTCCATCACGGGGCTCAGGCCCGCGATCGCGCCGGCGCGCAGGTAGTCGCCGTAGGAGAACCCGCCGGGGACGACGACGGCGTCGACGCCCTTCAGGTCGCGGTCGCGGTGCCAGAGCAGCTCGGCATCGCCGACCTTGCCGGCGGCGAGCAGCGCGTCGACCTCGTCGCAGGAGCCCGGGAACTGCGGCACCCCGATCCTCATCGCCCGACCTCCGTCCGTGCCGTTCCGGGGTCCTCGGAGACGAGGACCCACCCACCCCACTGGGGCGCCCCGATGCGGATGGCCATGCCTACGCCTCGACGGCCACGCCGTCGACCTGGACCTCGTAGTCCTCGACGAGCGGGTTGACGAGGAGCTTCTGGCACATGGCCTCGACCTCGCTCGTGTCGGCGACGTCGAGCTCGACGAGGCGGCCGATCCGCACGTCGCTGGCGCCGGCGAAGCCGAGCTGCGGCAGGGCCTGCTCGACGGCGGTGCCCTGGGGATCGAGGATGCCGGCCTTGGGCCGGATGAGGATGCGGACGTGGGGCATCGTGCGGGACTCGCGAGGTTGTACGGCGGGGCGGCGCCCGGAGCGCGGGCGGCGCGACGACACACGGAGGGTACCGGCAGGGGATGCGGCTCCCCCGTCCGGGGCGTGCGGGTGACCGGACGCACCCAGGTCCGCGGGGGTCGGTGGCACGATGCAAGGAGCGTCCGGCGTCCCCTCCGCCGGGCCCTCCTCGCCCATGACCGCCTCCTCCGCCCCGACGGCCGACCCCTCCGCGCGCCCGGGCCGCATGCCGATCGCCATCCTGGCGCTCGCGATCGCGGCGTTCGCGATCGGGTCGACGGAGTTCACGATCATCGGCCTGCTGCCCGAGGTCGCCGACGACCTGGAGGTCTCGATCCCGACCGCGGGCCTGCTCGTCTCGGGCTACGCGCTCGGCGTCGTGATCGGCGCGCCGCTCATGACCGCCGCGGGCACCCGCTTCCCGCGGCACCGGATGCTGCTGGCGCTCATGGCGGTCTTCACCGTCGGCAACGTGCTCTCCGCGGTCGCGCCGTCGTACCCGCTGCTGCTGCTCAGCCGCGTGCTGTCCGCGCTGCCGCACGGGGCGTTCTTCGGCGTCGCGGCCGTCGTCGCCGGGCAGCTCGTCCCGCCGCGCCAGCGGCACAAGGCCGTCGCGTCGATGTTCACCGGCCTGGCGCTGTCGAACGTGATCGGCGTGCCGCTCGGCACGCTGCTCGGCCAGCAGCTCGGGTGGCGCGCGTCCTTCTGGGTGATCGCGCTGCTCGGTCTCGTCAGCCTGGCCGCCATCGTCCGCCTGATCCCGCCGATGCCGCCGGGGCAGTCGCTGCGCAGCGAGGTCGCCGCGTTCCGCCGCCCGCGCGTGTGGCTGGCGCTGACGGTCATCGTGTTCGGCTTCGGCGGCCTGTTCACGATCGTCGGCTACATCAAGCCGCTGATGACCGACGAGGCGGGGCTGTCGACGACGGCGGTCCTGCCCGTCCTCGCCGTGCTGGGCCTGGGGATGGCGGTCGGCACGCGGCTCGTGGACCGCGTCTCGCGCGGCCGGGACCTGACGCGCGTGGTGCCCGTGCTGCTCGTCGGCATGGTGGTCGTGCTGCTGCTCTTCGTCGTCGGCGCGTCGACGCCCGTGGTCGCGATCGCGCTCGTCTTCCTGCTCGGCGCGGTCTCGTTCACGGCCGCGACGCCGATGCAGGCGATGACGATGGACGTCGCCGCCGAGGCCCCGACCCTGACGTCGGCCGCCGCCCAGGCGGCGTTCAACCTGGGCAACGCGCTCGGCCCGGCGCTCGGCGGCCTGGCGATCGACGCGGGCCTGGGCTACGCGTCGCTCGGCTGGGTCGGCGCGGCGCTCGGCGTCGTCGGCGTGGCGCTGGCCCTGCTCTTCGCCCGCACCGCGGGTCCGCAGCGGATGCCCGGCGCGTCCACCGCCGCGTCCGCGGACTGAGCGGGCCGGCCCGCCCCGGGTCGGGGATCCAGGGTGCGGGGCAGGTCACGCCGCGCCGCCGCGACGGTGGGTTCGTGTCCGGCCGCTGCCGGCCCCCGCGCCGGCGTCTCCGGGCCTCAGCAGCCGCGACGCAGCGCGCGGCGGGCGCCGGGCGTCGCGTCCGGGGCCAGGATCGTGACCCCGGTCCGCGCGCTGCGTCCGCCGACCACGCGCTCGTGGTCGGCGGCGACGACCACGGGCGACGCGGGCACCTCGTCGCCGACGCGGCGGGCGAGCGCCCGCAGCTCCAGGTGGTCCATGGCGGTGGCGGGGCGGACGGTGACGGCGGGGTCGGGGGACGACATGGAGAGGCTCCTCCTCGGGGGGACGACCCCACCGTGGCAGCGCCGCGCCGCGGTCTCCAGCGGGATCCCGCATCGCCATGCCGCCCGCGCATGGGTGGCCGCGGAGCCGGGCGGGTAGCGTGATCAGGGCGATGGACGTCCTCGGTCTCCGGGTGCTGCGCGAGGTGGCGTGGCGCGGCTCGATCTCCGCCGCCGCGGAGGCGCTCGGCTACACGCAGCCCGCCGTCTCGCGGCAGCTCGCGGCGCTCGAGCGGGCCGCGGGGCACGAGCTCGTCCGCCGCGGCGCGCGCGGCACCGCGATGACGCCGGCCGGCGAGGTGCTGCTGCGCCGCGCGGAGGCCGTCCTGGGCGAGCTGGAGGGTGCCCGCGCCGACCTGGAGCGGCTGCACGACGACGCGCACGCGCCGCTGCGCCTGCACGGGTTCCAGACGACGATCACGTCGTTCGTGCCCGCCGCGGTCCAGGCGCTGCGCCGGGCGCGGCCCGACCTGGACGTGGAGGTGCGCGTCGGCGACGCGCCGGTCACCGACGTCGCGCTGCGCGACGACCGCCTGGACGTGGCGCTGACGAACGCGTCGAGCCAGCGCTTCCCCGACGCCCGCGTCGTCCCGCTCCGCCGCGACCCGCTGTGGTGCGTCCTGCCGCAGGGCCATCCGCTCGCGGACGTCGCGGCCGTGCCGGTGGCGGCGCTCCGGGGCGAGCCGATGATCCTCTCCGCCAGCACGCTCTGCGCCGACCGCGAGCTCGTCCTCGGCGCGTGCGCCGCCGCCGGCTTCTCCCCGCACGCCGTCGCCCGCGTGGACGACATGGCGATCACCCAGGGACTCGTCGCCGCCGGCGTGGGCGTCGCGACGCTGCCCGAGATGGGCCTGGGGTGGGTGCGCGACGACGTGGTGCTGCGGCCCTTCGCCACGCCGCTCGTGCGCGAGGTGGTCGCGCTCCTGCCCCGCCACGGCCCCGCCCGTCCGGAGCGCGAGGCGCTGCTCGACGCGCTGCGGGCGGCCGCCGACGCGTGGTGCAGCCCGGCCGCGGACCGCGCGCGAGCCCGTGCGGGCCGGACGGCGACCGCCGACCGCGACGACGCGCCCACGCCTGCGACGGGCGACGCGCCGCCGCGCGAGGCGGCCCGCGCGGCCCGGGAGCGCCCGGCCGCGGCCGCCGGGCCGGCGGCCCCGCGCGGTCAGGCCGCCGGCGCCCCGGTCCGCTCGAGCCAGGCGCTGAGCGGCTCGCCCGTGATCCGCTCGTAGGCCTCGAGGTAGCGCTCGCGCGTGCCCGCGACGACGTCGTCCGGGATCGCGGGCGCCGGCGGCGTCTTGTCCCACCCGGACGAGACCGCCCAGTCGCGCACGTACTGCTTGTCGAACGACGGGGGCGTCGTGCCGACCTCGAACGCGTCCGCCGGCCAGTAGCGGGACGAGTCCGGCGTCAGCGCCTCGTCGCCCAGGACGAGCGCGCCGGACTCGGGATCCAGGCCGAACTCGAACTTCGTGTCCGCCAGGATCACCCCGCGGGCGCGCGCGTGCTCGTGGGCGTGGCGGTACAGCGCGACGGCCGCCTCGCGCACCCGGGTGGCCAGCGCGTCGCCGTCGCCGTCGGACGCGAAGGGCGCCAGCAGCTCGGCCGCGCGGGCGAAGTCGATCGCCTCGTCGTGCCCCTCCTCCGCCTTCGTCGACGGGGTGAAGATCGGGACGGGCAGCTCCTGGCTCTCGCGCAGGCCGGCCGGCAGCTCGATGCCCGAGACGCTGCCGGTCGCCTGGTAGTCCTTCCACCCGCCGCCGGTGATGTGGCCGCGCACGACCGCCTCGATGGGCAGCATCCGCAGGCGCCGCACCAGGACGGCGCGGCCGCGCACCTCGTCCGGCACGCCGTCCGTGTAGGAGACCACGTGGTTCGGCACGAGGTCGGCGGTCTGCGCGAACCAGAAGGCGGAGACGCCGGTCAGCACGGCGCCCTTGCCCGGGATCGGGTTGGGGTGGACGACGTCGTACGTCGACACGCGGTCGCTCGCCACGAGCAGCAGGCGGTCGTCCCCTACGGCGTAGAGGTCGCGGACCTTGCCGCGCGCGATCAGGGGAAGGCCGTCCAGGCTGCTCACGCGCGGCAGGGTATCGCCCCGCCCGCGCCGGGCCGCGGCGCACTCAGCGCTCCGCGGCCGCCGGGGCGTCGGCGGGGCAGGCGACGGCCGCCGGTCGGTGGCCGCGCACGCGGGCGAGCGCGGCGCGCAGGCGGGCCAGCCGGCCCGGCCACGGCGACCAGCGGGCCGCGGCGGCCTGCAGCGCGTCGACGGCCCGCATGGTCGGCCAGTCGGGATCGGCGATGACGCGACGGTCGCCCAGGCCGATGGCGGCGATCGGCGTGCCGGCGACGACGGCGACCAGGACGGGCTCCGCCGGCATGCGGGCGCCGGGGTCGCGCCGCGCGATCCCCGCCAGGACGAGGGCGTCGTCGGGGTGGGCGGGGCGCAGCTCGGGCCGGCCGGCGCCGGCGTCGTCGGGGCCGTCGGCGCGGGCGCCGAGCAGGGTGGCGCGAAGGTCGGAATGGCGGTCGACGCCGCGGAGGAAGGCGTCGAGGGCGGGGCTGGTCTGGGGGCTCATGGTGGTCCTCGTGGTCGGGTCTCCACACCCTGCGCGTCGCGGCCGCGATTCTCCATCGCACCTGCGCATGGAGCCCATGCGCCGAGGCGTGCCCCCGCGCCGTGCATGGCCGCCATGCGCAGCCGTCATGGACGACCCGGCCGGGACGCCCTAGCCTCGGAGGCACGATGGAACTCCTGCACCTCCGGGTCCTGCGCGAGGTCGCGCGGCGCGGCTCGATCTCGGCGGCGGCCGACGCCCTGGACTACACCCAGCCCGCGGTCTCGCGGCAGCTGGCGATGCTCGAGCGGCAGACGGGCCAGGCGCTGCTGGAGCGCACCCCACGCGGCGCCCGCCTGACCGCGGCGGGCGAGGCGCTGCTGCGCCACGCCGAGGACATCCTGCGGCGCGTGGACGAGGCGCAGGCCGAGATGGCCGCCATCGCCGCCCTGCGCGGCGGCCGGGTGCGCGTGTCGGCGTTCCCGAGCACCGTCGGGTCGTTCGTCCCCGCCGGGCTGCGCGCGTTCGGCGAGCGCCACCCCGCGGTGCAGGTGGCGTTCGACCTGGTCGAGCCGGGTCCGGCGCAGGAGCTGCTGCGCCAGGGCGGCGTCGACGTCGCGGTCTCCTCGCTCGGCCTGGAGCCCGGCCCGCCGGCCGGCCTCCGGGCCGTCTCGCTCGTGGACGACCCGTTCCTGTGCGCGCTGCCGCCCGACCACCCCCTCGCCGACCTGGACGAGGTCCCGGTGGCCGCGCTGTCCGGCGAGCGCCTGATCCTGGGCTCGCCGCGCACCTGCCCGGACTGCGAGGTCGTGATGCTGGCCTGCGAGCGCGAGGGCTTCACGCCCGATCGCGCCTACGTGGTGGACGACTACGGCGCGTCGCTCGGCCTCGTGTCGGCCGGCCTGGCCGTGGCGATGATCCCCGAGCTCGCCCTGACGTCGAAGCGCGCCGACGTCGTCGTGCGGCCCCTCGACGTCCGGCCGGTCCGCCGCATCGTGGCGATGACGCTCGACACGCCGACCGGGTCGGCGATGAACGACGCGATGATCGCCGCACTCGCCGAGGCGGCCGCGGCCTTCGTGCCCGCCGCGTTGCCCGGGATGCCGCTGCCCGGCATGTCGGGCCCCCGCCCCGAGGTCGCCGCCCGCTGAGCCCCGACGCCGCCGCCGGCCCGGCCGGCGCGCGCGGCAGCGCTGCCGGCCGGCGGACGCGGCGACCATTCCCGCCCGGCATATGCTGCGGGGATGGAGCGGTCGATCCTGCCCTCGACGCACGACCTGGAGGCGTTCGTCGCCGCGATCGAGAGCGGGACGATGGGCGGCGCCGCCGACGCGCTCGACCTGACCCAGTCCGCGGTGACGAAGCGGATCGCCCGCCTGGAGGCGCAGCTGGGCAACGTGCTGCTGGAGCGCGGCCGCTACGGGGTGCGCCCGACCGCGGCGGGCGGCGTGCTGTACCCCGAGGCGCGGCGCGCGCTCGACACGCTGCGCACCGCCGCGGACCTGGTGCGGGCCGAGCGCGCGGCACGGCACGACACGCTGCGGATCACCGCCAGCCACACCGTCGGCGAGTACCTGGTGCCGGACTGGCTGGCCGCCCATCGCCGGGCCGGCGGCGCGCCGCACGCGACGATGCGGATCGCCAACTCGCCCGCGGTGCTCGAGGCGGTGCGCGAGGGCGAGGCCGACCTGGGGTTCGTCGAGCACGGCCGCGAGGCGACCGGCCTGGAGACGCTCGTCGTCGGCCGGGACGAGCTCGTCGTCGTCGTGGGCGCGGCACACCGCTGGGCCGGCCGGACGGCGGTCCCCGTCCGCGACCTGCCGGGCGAGCCGTACCTGACGCGCGAGCCGGCGTCCGGCACCCGGACCGTCGCCGAGGAGGCGCTCGCCGCGGTCGGCGTGAGCCTGCGCCCGGCGCTCGAGGCGCAGAGCCTGGAGACGGTCAAGCGCTCCGTGGCCGGCGGCGACGGCTTCTCGCTGCTCTCGCCGCTGGCCGTCGCGCGCGAGGTCGAGGCGGGGACGCTCGCGGCCGTCCGGGTGCAGGGCGCCGACCTGCGGCGCGAGCTGCGGGCGGTCCGGCGGCGGGTGCGGACGGCCGTGCCGGCCGCCCAGAGCGACCCGGCGCGGCGGCTGTGGCGGTGGCTGCAGACCGAGATCGCGTCGGCCGCCGACGAACGGCGTGAGCCGAGTTGACGGCCGAAAGGCGACCCGAGACGCCCGGGCGTGCATACTGAGACAGAGAGCGGGTAGGCGCGCGCGGTCCCCCGGCCGCAGCTGTCGCGCCTGTTCCTGCCCCTTCCCCGCTCGTACCCCGCCATGTCCCGCACCCCCGAGTCCGGTGACGCCGACGGCGTCCCGGCCACCGCGCCGATCGAGGTGCTCCGCGCCGCCCTCGACGCGATGGAGGACCACGTCACGCTCCTCGACCCGCAGGGGAGGCTGCTGCACGTCAACCAGGCCTGGGAGGCGTTCGCCGCCGCGAACGGCTGGGCCGGCGGCCCCTGGGTGGGCATGGACTACCTGGCCGCGACCGACATCGCGGACGACGCCGACGCCCAGCGCGTCGCGGACGGTCTGCGGCAGGTGCTCGACGGCGAGGTGGAGCAGTTCCGCTGCGAGTACCCCTGCCACGCGCCGGACGAGCTGCGCTGGTTCGACATGCGCGCGTCCCCGCTGCCCGTCGAGGGCGTCGGCGCGCTCATCGTCCACGTCGACATCACGCAGCGCCGGCTGGCCGAGCGCGCGCTCGAGCACGCCGCCAGCCACGACGACCTGACCGGCCTGGCCAACCGCCGCCTGCTGCAGGCGCGCCTGGCCGAGGCGCTGACCGTCGAGCGCGCCGGCGTCATCGCGGTGCGCCTGCACGGCCCCGCCCCCACCGACCCGTTGCCGCCCGGCCCGCTGACGGACGACGTGCTGCGCGAGACGTCCCTGGTCCTCGACCAGCTCTTCTCGCCGCCCGCCACCGCCGGCCGCTACGGCCTGGACCAGTTCGCGGTCGTGCTGCCCGGCGCGGGCCCCGAGGCGCTGGAGCGGTCTGCGCTGGCCCTCGAGGCCGGGCTGCGCGCCAAGCTGGCGGCCGGCGGCCGCGCGGGCGCCACGGTCGGCACGGCCTTCGCCGAGCCCGGCGAGCACGCCCGCGGCGTGATGGCCCGCGCGGCGCTCGACGCCCGCGCCGGCGCGGTGCAGCGCGTCCCCGGCCTGGAGCGGGCGCTGCCGCCCGTCCAGCCCGAGGGGCCGGCGCGCCTGACGCTGGCCCCGCCCCCGATCGCCGAGCTGGCGCTCGACGGCGGGGAGGGACCGCTCGACCAGGCCGCGACGGCCGGCGAGCGTCAGGCGCCCGAGCCGGACCCCGAGCCGCCCGCCGCCTGAGCGGCGGCGACGCGGCGGCGGTGGTGCCCGCCACCGCCCAGCAGCGCGGCGTCGACCTGCGCGCGCTTGAGCAGCCAGTGGACGTCGGCCTCCCACGTGAAGCCGATGCCGCCGTGCAGCTGCACCGCGGCGGCCGTGACCGCGCGGCCGGCGTCGGACGCCGCGGCCTTCGCCATCGCGGCGGCCACCGGCAGCTGCGCCGGGTCGCCCGCGTCCGCCATCCACGCGGCGTGGTAGGTCAGCGAGCGCGCCATCGTCACGTCGCGCAGCATCTGCGCGGCGCCGTGCTGCACGGCCTGGAAGCTGCCGACCGGGACGCCGAACTGGCGGCGCTCCTTCACGTACGCCACCGTCATGTCGAGCGCACGCTGGGCCACGCCGACGAGCTCCGCCGCCACGACGATCGTGGCGCGGTCGAGCCCGGGACCGGTGGCCGTCGGCGTGCCGCCGAGCCACTCGCCGCGGCCGTCGAGCTCGCCCTCGGGATCGAGCGCGTCGATCGCCACGCGGCCGTGCCCGCGCGTCGGGTCGATCGCGTCGACCTCCTCCACCACGCCGCTCCCGGGGCCGTACAGGGCCGCCGGACCGTTCGCCGCCGCGTCGGCGACGACCGTCAGGCCGCCCTCGGCGGCGCCGGGGACGGGGGCGCGGTCGCCCGTCAGCGTCACCGCGCCGCGCAGGCCGCCTGCGGCCAGGTGCGGCAGCCAGTCCTCGCGCTGCTCCTCGCTGCCCTCGTGCTGGACGACGAGCGCCGCGGCGACGCTGCCCAGGAACGGGACGGGCGCGACGGCGTAGCCGAGCTCCTCGGTGATCGCGGCCAGCTCGATGACGCCGAGCCCCTGGCCACCGTGCTCCTCGGGCACCGCGATGCCGGTCCAGCCGAGCTCGCCGAGCTCCTTCCAGAGCGCCTCGTCCTCGCGCGTCGTGGTGACGGCGGACAGGTCGGGCATGCCGGTCGGGGCGGCCTCCTCGCGCTCGGCGACCTCGCGGACGCGGGCGAAGGTCGAGCGGGCGGCGAGCAGCTCGCGCGCGGCGCCCTGGATCTCCTGCTGGTCCTCGGACAGTTCGAATCGCATTCCGGTCCCTCCTAGCGGCCGCGGGGCATGCCGAGGACGCGCTCGGCGACGATGTTCTTCTGGATCTCGGTGGTGCCGCCCTCGATCGAGTTGCCGCGGGCGCGCAACAGCTCGAACGCCCAGCCGGCGTTGCCCGTCAGCGCCTCGGAGCCGACGACGTCGACCGCGAGCTGCACGAGCAGCTGGTTCGTCTCGCTCCACAGCCACTTCGTCAGCGAGCCCTCGGGACCCGGCTGGCCGTACTGCTCGATCGCGGTCAGGCCCTTCCAGGCCATCAGGCGCAGCGCCTCGGTGCGCACGTGCAGGTCGGCTAGACGGTCGGCGATCAGCGGGTCGTCCGCGCGGCCGGTGGCCTGCGCCTCGGCGACCAGGCGGTCGAGCTGCTGGCGCAGGCGCACCTGCAGGAAGAACGCCAGGCCGGCGCGCTCGTTCATCAGCGTCGTCAGCGCGACCTTCCAGCCGTTGCCGACGCCGCCGACGACCATCGAGTCGGGGATCCGCGCGCCGTCGAGGAAGATCTCGTTGAACTCGGGGTGGCCCGTGATCTGCACGAGCGGGCGGATGTCGACGCCCTCCTGCTCCATGTCGAGCACGAAGTACGTCAGGCCCTTGTGCTTCGGCGCGTCCTGGTCCGTGCGCGCGACGAGCATGCACCACTTGGCGTACTGGGCGCCCGACGTCCAGACCTTCTGGCCCGTGACGACCCACTCGTCGCCCTCCTTGACCGCGCGCGTCTTCACGGCGCCGAAGTCCGAGCCGGCGTCGGGCTCGGAGAAGCCCTGGCACCACGTCTCGTCGGCCGAGAGGATCGTGGGCAGCAGCCGCTCCTTCTGGGCGTCGTCGCCCCAGACCATCAGCGTCGGGCCGGCGAGCAGGATGCCCAGCACGTCGGCCGGCAGCGGCGCGCCGGCGCGGCCGAGCTCCTCGAAGAAGATCGCCGTCTCGGACAGGGTGGCGCCGCGGCCGCCGACCTCGGTCGGCCAGTGCACGCCGGCCCAGCGGCCCTCGTGCAGGGTGCGCTGCCAGGCGCGGCGCCACGCCCACTGCTCGTCCTCGTCGGTGGGCTCGGGCGGCAGCGCGCCGGCGGGGCCGTGCTCGCGCAGCCAGGTGCGCAGCTCGTCGCGGAACGCGAGCTGCTCGGGGGTGAACGTCAGGTCCACGGTCCTCTCCTCAGTGCTCGGGGGTCGGGGCGGGAAGGTCGGGGTCGGCGGGCGCCGGGGCGGTCAGGAGCGCCTCGGCGCACAGGCAGAAGACGTCGGCCAGCTCGGCCAGGCGGTCGGCGCGGCCGGCGCGCACGTGCTCGGCGGCCAGCTGCTCCGTGCCGGCGCAGAGCACGCGCAGCGCGTCGGCGGGTGGCTCGTGCAGCGTCTCGCGCTCGCGGGCGGCCAGCACGAACGTGCGGCGGTAGCGGGCGGCGAAGGCGTGCAGCGCCTCGTCGCGGACGGCCAGCGCGGCGGGGCCGGCCAGCTGCACCTCGAGCAGGTACGCGCGGGCGAAGCGGGCGTCGGCGGCCATCGTGCGCAGGTACGCCTCGATGCCCGCGCGCAGCTGCTGCCGCCACCCGTCGGCCGCGCGCACCGCCTCGTCCACGCGCGCGTTGAGCACCTCGACGCCGTGGCGGTACGCCTCGACGAAGAGCTCCTCCTTGCCGGCGAACTCGGCGTAGAACGTGGAGCGCGAGACGCCGGCGGCGCGGACGACGTCGGCGACCGTCGTCGACGCGTAGCCGCGCTCGCCGACGACCGTGGCGGCGGCCGCGAGCAGGCGCGCGCGCTGCGGCCGGACGGCGCCGGGGCGGCCCGCGCCGAGGGCGGGGTGGTCGGTGAGGAGGGGGTCGGCCGGCACGCCGGCCGTACCCTACGGGTACGGGGGCGTACCTGGCAAGTACGCGGCGCGGACGGCGGGAGGAGTGGGACGGGCGGGCTGGGGAAGTGAGACACCGTGTTTCGGCTCGGGGGGAGCGTGCGCGGTGGGGCCACGGGCGGGGTGGGGCGGGTCGGCGCGGCGTCGTGCGGGTGAGGCGCGGCGGGTTACGTGGTCCGCCCCGGCGGGTGAGGCGGATCGCCGGGCGGGTGAGGCGGGCCGGGCCGGCGGGTGAGGCGGGCCGGGCCGGGCGGGTGAGGCGGATCGCCGGGCGGGTGAGGCGGGCCGGGCCGGGCGGGTGAGGCGGATCGCCGGGCGGGTGAGGCGGGCCGGGCCGGCGGGTGAGGCGGATCGCCGGGCGGGTGAGGCGGGCCGGGCCGGGCGGGTGAGGCGGATCGCCGGGCGGGTGAGGCGGGCCGGGCATGCAGGTGAGGCGGAAACCGCTGGTGAGGCGGATTCATGCGACATGCCCACCTCAATCCGCCTCGCCCGCGTGATCCGCCTCACCTCGGTCTCCGATCCGCCTCACCGTCGCCCTCGACCCGGTCCCGCGTGACGAGGGACCCGGCCGCCTCCGGGACGACCCGGCACGCCTCGACACCACCCGGCGCGCCTCCACACCTCCCGGCTCGCCTCCGTACCCCGACCTGCCCCCCGACCCTGGTCCGGCTGCGGGCCGCCCCAATCCGCCTCGCCGCGGACGCTGACCCACCTCACCCACGCACGCCGACCCGCCTCACCCACGCACGCCGACCCGCCTCACCCACGCACGCCGACCCGCCTCACCAACGCACGCCGATCCACCTCACCACCACCTCGGGCCGCGTCGCCCGGGCCCGCGACGGCCCGCCCGCCGCGCAGGACCGGCCCGTCGACCCCCGCACGGCCACACGACCCGCATACGCGCGCCGCGCCGCCGCACGAGCGGCCCTCACGCCCGCCAGCGCCCGAGCCACTCCGTGGCCTGGCCCGCGAGCGCGGTCTGCAGCCGCGGGCCGAACGAGATCCGTCCAACCCCGAGACGCGTCAGCCGCTCCAGGTCGTCCCGGTCGGCGAAGGCGGTGATGTTGACCGGCCGCGGCAGCGCCGCGACGAGCGCGGCGATCCGCTCGTCGTCCTGGACGGCGACGGGGTACAGGCTGTCGGCCCCGGCCTCCGCGAGCGCCCGCAGCCGCGCGATGCCCTCGTCGAGCAGCGCGTCGGTCTGGTCGTCCGCACGCAGGAACAGGTCGGTGCGGCCGTTGACGACGAGGGGGACGCCCAGGTCGTCGGCCGCCGCGCGCACCGCCCCGACGAAGGCGGCGTGCTCGTCCGCCCCGCGCAGACGACCGCCCTCGCCGTGGACCGTGTCCTCCAGGTTGACGCCCACGCCGCCGGCCTCGAGCAGCCCGCCGACGAGCTCGACCGGCTCGACGCCGTACCCCGACTCCAGGTCGACGGACACGGGAACGTCGACCGCGTCGACGATCCGGCGGACCGCGATCAGCACCTCGGAGAACGCCAGCTGCTCGCCGTCGCCCGACCCGAGCGCCTCCGCCAGCGGATGGCTGCCCACGGTCAGCGCCGAGAACCCGGCGTCGACGGCCAGCCGCGCCGACCACGCGTCCCACACGGTCGGCAGGACGAGGGGACGCTCCTCGTGCAGGGCCTTCAGGCGACGGGCGAGAGCGGTCGTGCGGTCGGACACCATGGCGTGCTCCGGGATCGGGAATGACGGGCGGGACCGCGGCGATCGTCCCAGCCCGGCGCGCGGCCGTCGACGGCCGGTCGCGCCGAAGTGGCCTACGCCGTCGCCGCGCGCCGCCCGGCCCGCACGTGCACGAGCACGAGGGCGGCGAGCAGCGCGGCAGCCGCGCAGAGGCCCGCACCGACGCCGTAGGCGCCGACCAGACGCGGGCCGACCGGGATCTCGGCGGCGCTCGAGTCGAGCGACGCCGCGACCGACGCCACGACGGCCCGCAGGCCGACGAGCGCCGCGATCAGGCCCGCTGCGGCCACCGTCCCCGACCGCGCCGCCGGTCGCGCCGCTCGCAGCAGCCGACCGAGCACGAGCGCCCCGGCGGCCAGCCCCACCGCGGCGGCCGCGAGCGCCGGGAGCTCGTCGACGTGCACCGGCAGGAGCGCGGCAGCGCCGAAGCCCATCCCGAGCTCGGCGGACGCGCGCGCCGCGTACGGCAGGACCAGCGCGAGCACCGCCGCCCCGCCCGGGCGCCACGCGGCGACGCCGCCGAGGCCCGAGAGGGCGAGCAGCAGCCGGGCGGGATCGCCCGGCCCGAACACGGCGTCGGTGCGCATCGCCGTGGGCATGGCCGCGTTCGGCGCGTGGGCCCACCAGCCGTCGGGCAGCACCGCCGCCACGACGAGCAGCAGGCCGAGGAGGGCGAGCACCGGTTCGGCGTGCGCCGGCCGCAGCCGCAACGCGAGCCCGTGCCCCAGCAGCGCGACCGCCTCGCGCGTGGAGGCACGGCCGCGGGCATCGTCGCCGTCGAGGAGCGTGCCGACGAGCAGCCGCCCGTGCGCGCGGCGGAACGCGGCGGGATACGCGCGCAGGGCCGCGCGGTACCGCCACGGGATCACGCCGCGCCCCCCGCCGGCCCCAGACGCGTCGCGACGACGTCGGCGGCCCGCCGCAGCCGAGCTGCCTCGTCGCGCACCGCCGCGGCGCCGGCGTCGGTCAGCCGGTAGTACCGCCGCAGCCGCCCGTCCACGACCTCGTCCCCGTCCGCGACGACGAGGCCGGCGCCCGCCAGGCGGTCGAGCGCGCCGTAGAGCGTTCCGGTCGCCAGCCGCACGTCGCCGCCCGACAGCTCGGCGGCCCGCTGCACGATCCCGTAGCCGTGCCGTCGGCCGTCCGCGAGGCTCGCCAGGACGAAGAAGGTGGTCCGGGTCACGACCGGGAGCATACGTCGCCGAACGATATATGTCGAGCGGAGGATCCCTTCGCCATGGCCGTGCGTACAGTGACCGTAAGCGCGCACCACGGGCAAAGTTGCACGGCATGCAGAAAGTGGTACGGTGTCTTCATGCTTCGCGCCGGCCGCCGACCATGACCACGTCCCCCTTCTCGTCGCCGGCGGAGCCCGCCCGCGCGCGTCGGCGCGCGCTCATCACCGCCGTCCTGACCCGCCGGCACGAGCAGGGCCTCGCGCGCCGGGCGGCCGCCGCCGCTCCCGCCGCGCCGGTCCCGGGCCTGCCGGCCGCCCGGGACGCCGACGCGCCCGCCGTCGACCCGTCCCCCGCTCCCACCGTCGGCGCTCCCGCCGTCGGCGCCACCACCCTCCCCGGCCCCCCGGCCTCGACGCCGTCGGGCTCGGCCGCCGCCACGCCGATCGCCGCGCCGGTGCGCGTCTTCCTCGTGCTGGGCAGCCTGGGCCCGACCGCCGGGCTGGGCGCCGCGTTGGCGGCCACGGGGCGCTTCGTCGTCGTCGGGGCGTCGTCGGATCCGGTCCTCGGCGTCGACCTGGCCGCGGAGGCGCAGCCGGACGTCGTCCTCGTCGACCGCTTCCTGGGCCTGGCGGACGGGCTGGCCGTCGCGCGACACCTGCACCGCGACGCGCCGCGCGCCGCCATCGTGCTGCGCACGCCCTGGCCCGAGCCGGACCGGCACGACGCCGCCCGGGCCGGAGCGGCGACGACGGTCGACGTCGCCGCGGGGACGGACGAGCTGGCCGCCGCGCTGCTGGCCGCCGGGGCCCGCCCGGGCGTCGCCGCCTAGCCCTGGTGCGGCGCCGCACCGGCCGGCACCGGCCGGCGCAGGTGCGCGTCCAGGCGCTTCTGGAAGGCCCGCATCTCGCGGTGGGCGCCGAACGCCGCCGGCACCGCGCCGAGCACCGGGATCGCCCGCAGGCCGCGCGATCGCAGGCCCTTCGCCGAGAACCGCTCCCGCAGCCCGGGCAGCTGACGCATCTGCCAGAACAGGCGCAGGGTGGCGAGCGGCGTCCACTTCTGCGGGATCTTGTCCCGCAGGAAGCGGCCGCCGCGAGCCACGAGCGCGTCGAGGAGCGAGCCGTCGTCCGTGCCGTTCGCGATCGCCCGCGCCTGCTCGGGGTCGTCGAGCAGCTCCCAGGCGATCAGCAGGTCGGCGGCGACGTCGGCGTTCGAGCGGTCGGGGTGGCGGTCCACGACGGTCGCGACGCCCGCGCGCGCCTGCTCGACCATCCCGACGACCTCGGTGGGGATGAGCCCCGCGGGACCGAACGCCCCGGCCAGCGCCGAGCGGTTGCGGGTCCGCGCGCGGGCGTGGCCGGCGGAGCGGTCGGCCTCGGTCTCGCCGCGCAGGATGCCGACGAGCGCGACGAGCACCTGCTCGGGCACGTTCGGCAGCCGGCCGCCGGCGCCGGGGCGCCAGCGTCCCGCCGCAGCCGCCGTGGCGGCTCCGAGGGCCGCGAGCTCGCGCGGACTGAGGGGCAGGAGGGGGTCGCCGGCCATGCGCACAGGCTACGCGGCGCGCCCCTCGATCCGGCGGATCACCGGCCGCGCCGCCAGCAGCAGCCCCAGCAGGACCGCGACCGCGGCCCACAGCACCGGGTCGGTCGGCGACAGGTCGTCGAGCCGGTGGCCCAGGAGGACGACGGCGCAGGTCAGCGGGAGGAAGCCGACGACCGTCGTCCAGGCGAAGCGCAGGACGGGCACCCGCAGCACGCCCGAGACGACGCTGGCGATCGTGAACGGCACGACCGGCACGAGCCGCGCCGCGATCAGCGGCAGGGCCCCCGCCCGCTCGAGCAGCAGCTCGGTCCGCTCGATCCGCCGCGCGCCGAGCAGGCGCCGCACGGCGGGTCGGCCGAGCCACAGCCCCAGGGCGTAGCCGATCAGCCCCGAGACGAGCCACGCGGCGAGCATGAGCGGTACCCCGATCCAGAACCCGTAGACGAACCCGGCCGCCGCCAGGGCGATCTCGGCGGGGTACGGCACGACGACGTGCACCTGCACGAGGACGACGAGGACGAGCGCGCCGACCACGGGCTGCTCGCGCAGCTCGGTGCGCAGGGCGTCCGTGTCGCCGTCGAGCACGTGCCGGAGCGCGTCGTGCACGGCGGGCACGCGGAGCGCCAGGACGACGAGGGCGGCGAGCACCGCGACGGTGACGGCGGCGGCGGTCCAGCGCCGGGGATCGCGCATCCTGCGGACGCTAGGGCCGCCCAGCCGCCGCGGGGTGGCGATGCGGTGAACGCCGGCCCCGGGCGGGATGCGCCCCGGGGCCGGTCGCGCGCGGCCTACAGGCCGTGCTCGGCGAGGCGGCCGACGATGACGTCGGCGTAGCGCGTGTAGTGCGAGAGGTCGAAGACGCGGTCCAGGTCCAGGCCGGCGCAGCGCTCGTCGGCGGCGGCGAGCTGGCGCAGCGGCGTGCGGGTGTCCCACGCGCGCTGGGCGAGCTCCTGCGTCGTCCGGTACGCCTCGTCGCGGACGAGCTCCTTGTCCTCGATCAGCGCCAGGAGCAGGCGCTGCGAGTAGAGCGCGCCCGACGTGATGTCGAGGTTCTCCGTCATCCGGTCCTCGTGCACGACGAGCCCCGAGACGACGCGCACCGCGAGCGACTGCATGTAGTCCAGCGCGATGGTGGCGTCGGGCAGGATGACCCGCTCGGCACCGGAGTGCGAGATGTCGCGCTCGTGCCACAGCGCCACGTTCTCGACGCCCGCCTGGGCGTAGCCGCGCAGCACGCGGGCCAGGCCGGTGATGCGCTCCGTCGTGATCGGGTTGCGCTTGTGCGGCATCGCCGAGGAGCCCTTCTGGCCCTTCTTGAACGGCTCCTCCGCCTCGCGCACCTCGGTGCGCTGCAGGTGCCGGATCTCGGTCGCCAGGCGCTCCAGGCCGGCGCCGGCCAGGCTGATCGCCTGCAGCAGCTCGGCGTGGCGGTCGCGCGGGATGACCTGCGTCGACATGGGCTCGGCGGCCAGGCCCAGGCGCCGGAGCACCCGCGCCTCGAAGTCGGGCGACGTGGCGGCGTACGTGCCGACGGCGCCGGAGAGCGCACCGACGGCGACCTGGTCGAACGCGGCCTGCAGGCGCTTGTGGTTGCGGTCGGCCTCGAGCGCGAAGCCGGCGAGCTTGATGCCGAACGTCGTCGGCTCGGCGTGCACGCCGTGCGTGCGGCCGACGCAGACGGTGTGGACGTGCTCGCGCGCCTTCGCGGCCAACGTCTCGGAGACCTCGCGCGCGCCGCGCAGGATGATCTCGCCGGCCTTGCGGATCTGCAGCGCCAGCGCCGTGTCGAGCACGTCGGAGGACGTCAGGCCGTAGTGGATCCAGCGGCCGCCCTGGCCGGCGTCGGCGGAGAGGACGTCGACGAACGCCGCGACGTCGTGGTCCGTGACCTTCTCGCGCTCGTGGACCGCCTCGGCGGTGAAGGTGGCCGCGCGGATGGCCTGGAGGTCCTCCTCGGTGGGGCCCTCCATCTCCTCGCAGGCGGCGACCTCGACCTGCCGCCAGGACTCGAACTTCGCGTCGTCGGTCCAGACGGCACCGATCTCGGGGCGGGTGTAGCGCGGGATCATCGCCGGATATTGTCCCCGATCGGCCGTCGGGCGGCGACCGGCCGTGACCGCTCCACCATGCGTCTACGGCGTCACCAGTCCCGTCGAGCGCGGCCGATCCCCCCGCCATGCCACCCCTCCGCCTACCCCTCGCCCTGGGCATCGCCGCTGCGCTGCTCGGGCCCACCGCCGCCCACGCGGCCGTGACGACCTCGGCCGTGACGTCGGTCTCCGGGGCTCAGCAGCCGCACATGTCCGACGATCGCGACCAGGCGGCCACCGCCTCCGCCAACCAGATCACGGTCGCGGGCACGACCGACGGGACGACGGGCGACAACGTCAAGATCGTCTGCTCCAGCCGCAACAACACCGTCAACCAGACGTTCTCCGCCTCGACCCCGGTCAACGCCGACGGCAGCTTCAGCGCCACCGGTTCGATGCGGAACATCTACACGTACCTGAACCTGTGCGACCTGCGCGCCGTGCCCACGGGCGGCGGCATGCCGAGCGTCCTGGCGCCCTTCGCGGCCAAGCGCGTGCAGGTCGGCGAGCACTACTCCTACAAGCACGGCTCGGGCCCGAACGCGGGCGTCGTCACCGACTTCTGGATCGAGGGCGCCGGCGACAAGGCCGGCGCGGGGTACAACTCGATCGGCGGCTGCGGCCTGTGCGACATGTCGCTGCACAACCCGACGACGCTGGAGATGTCGCCCGAGCTCTACGGGTCCAACGCCGCCCTGTTCTCCGGGACGGTCACCGCCGGTGGCGTCTCGCGCCCCTCGGCCAAGATCGACGGCGCGCCTGCGTACACGTCGGAGTCCGCCGTCCAGACCAACCAGTCGGCGTCCGGCGTGCCGCCGCTGCAGTGGACGCAGCACGTCGATCCCGACACCGGCGACCTGACGATCACCGAGACCGACGCGCTCGTCACGTGCGCCACGTTCCCCGTCACCAACGGCTCGGCGGACTGCCCGGCCTTCACGCCCACCGGCGTGACGATCAAGCGCACGATCAAGCAGAACCACGACGGCCAGCTCGTCGCCATCACCGACCGGATCACGTCGACCGACGGCAACGCCCACACGTACGACTTCGCGTACTTCCAGTGGATCGGCAGCCAGGGCGGCTACCGGTTCCCGGGCGAGTCGGGCTTCTCGCCGCACACCACCAACGACGTCGTCGCCGGGGAGCCCGGCCCGGCCGCGGTGTCCCAGTTCATCCTCAACAACTCGAGCGCCCCGTCGTTCAACAACCCGCTGGGCGCGATGGTGACCACCCCGGCGGCCGACCGCTACGCCTTCGGCAGCCCCGGCTACTTCTACGACGTCCAGACGGGCGCCGTCCCGGCCGACGGCGCCGCGACCGTGCGCCACATCTACGCGCTGGCGGCCGACACGACGACGCTGGACCGGCTGAAGTCCGACGCGGTCGACGTCTACGTCGCCCCCTCGGTCACGCTGGACGCCCCGGCCGACGTCAGCACGAACCAGGCCACGCTGACCGGCACCGCCTCGGCGATGGGCACCCTGACCAGCGTGACCGTCAACGGCGTCGCCGCGACCATCGACGGCCAGGGTCACTGGGCCGCCACGATCCCGGTCACCGAGGGCGCCAACGCCGTCACGGTCGTCGCGACCAACAGCGCCGGCCTGACGAAGACGGAGACCGGCTCGGTCACCTACGCGGTCCCGACCCCGCCGAGCACGCCCTCGACGCCGGACACGCCGACGCCTCCGACGACCGAGCCGTCGAAGCCGGCCGCCCCGACGCCCGCCGCCCAGCCGCTGCCGGTCGCCACGATCCCCGTGACGACGGCGCCCACGGCGACGAAGACGCTCGACGTCGCGCTGACGACCAAGAACACGAAGGTCGCGCAGACCCCGCAGAAGACGACGCGGATCGCCCTGGCCTGCACCGGCAACGGCACCTGCGCCGGCGTCGTCCGGATGACCAAGGTCCTGCGCGTCCGCGGCGTCCGCACGCGGGTCCTGCTGGGCACGGCCACCTACGAGGTCCAGGCCGGCAAGACCGTCCTGGTCCCGCTCAAGCTGACCGGCTTCGGCAAGAAGATGCTGGGCCGCCAGTGGAAGCGCATCCTGCACGCGCAGGTGCGCGTCACGCAGTCCGGCGTCACGTCGGGCGGCACCGTCGCGATCAAGCGCACGAAGTAGCCGCCGACGCAGGACGGCCTCCGGCACGGGCGCTCCGGCGTCCGTGCCGGAGGCCGTCCGTGTGCCCTCACCCCGGCACGCGACCCCGCACCGGCGCCCGCGGACGCCGCAGGAACGCCGCCGCCGCGAACGCCCGACGCCGCGCCGGGGTCGCGTCCGGCGCCAGGGCGTGCAGCACGTCGTCGAGCCCCGGCGCGGGGCGCCCCAGGGCCGTCCGCAGCGCCGCGACGTCGACCACCACGCCCGGGCCGAGCGGCACGTCCGGCGCCAGGTCGCGCAGCAGCTCGAGGGCGCGGACGGCCTCGTCGGCCGGGGCGTCGAACAGGTCGGCGAGGGGGACGCCCAGCGCGGTGGTGCGCGCGGTCGCCGGCGCGCCGTCCGCCCGGGCGGCGCGCAACGCCGCGGCCGCGTCCGGCGTCAGGGACCACCCGGGCCGGACGGCCAGGCGCGCGAGGTCGAGGACCGCCTCGGGGCGCCGGTCGAGCACCGCCGGGTCCGCCAGCCGCACGCGCCGGGCCGCGAGGTCGCCGCCCGGGTCGTCCACCGGGCCGGCGAGCGGCAGCGCCGCCGTCAGGACGGTCAGGGCCGGGTCGGCCCGGACGCCGCGGCCCGGCGCCGGCGCGGCGGGGTGGGCCCGCACCGCCACGGCGGGCGGCGCGTCCAGCACCAGGCCCACGGCCCCCTGCGCCCGCCGGTGCGAGGCCCCGCCGCGCGCCCGCCGCCCGAGCTCGCGCACCAGCTCGCGCGGCGCCCCCTCCCACCGCAGGTCGACGACCGCGGGCGTCCGGCCGTCCCGCAGCGCCACGAGCGCCTCGCCCGTGACCGCGACGCCCGGCAGGGCGCCGGAGAACGCCGACCGCGACGACGCCCGCTCGGCGGCGGGGCCCTGCAGCAGCGCCAGCAGGCGCCGTCCGCCCGCCGTCGCTCCCAGCCCCTCCCGCAGGTCCACGTCACGCACGCGCCCATCCTCGTCGCCCCTCCGCGCGACCGCAACGACCGCAAGGTCCCCGGCCCGGGTGGTGCGTGCCCCCGGCCCGCCGGGATCGCGCCCGGCGCGGGCTAGCCTCGACGCATGGACTCGGTGCAGTACCCGCAGATCCTCGAGGACCCGCTCCGCAACCGCGGCACGGCGTTCACCGAGGAGCAGCGGCGGGTGCTGGGGCTGGACGGGCTGCTGCCGCCGGCGATCGAGACGCTCGAGCAGCAGGTGACGCGCGCCTACGAGGTGTTCCGCCGGCGCCGGACGCCGCTGGACAAGTACGTCAACCTGCGCTCGCTGCGCGACACGAACGCCGTCCTCTACTACCGGCTGCTCGTCGACCACCTGGAGGAGGTGCTGCCGATCGTCTACACGCCGACGGTCGGGCTGGCGTGCCAGAACTTCCACCGCATCTTCCGCCGCCCGCGCGGCCTGACGCTGAGCTACCCGCAGAAGGACCGGCTGCGCGAGCTGCTGCGCAACCGCCGCGAGCGCGAGGTCGACGTCATCGTCGTGACCGACGGCGAGCGGATCCTCGGTCTGGGCGACCAGGGCGCCGGCGGCCTGGGCATCCCGATCGGCAAGCTCGCGCTCTACACGGCCATCGGCGGGCTGAACCCCGCCCGCACGCTGCCGATCGTGCTCGACGTCGGGACGAACAACCGGGAGCGGATCGACGACCCCGGCTACCTCGGCTGGCGCCACGAGCGGGTCACCGGGCCGGAGTACGACGCCTTCGTCGAGGCGTTCGTGTGCGCGGTCGAGGAGGAGCTGCCCGGCGCGCTCGTCCAGTGGGAGGACTTCGCGTCGCACAACGCCCGCCCGATCCTGGACCGCTACCGCGACCGCCTCTGCACCTTCAACGACGACATCCAGGGCACCGCCGCCGTCGCCCTCGCGGCGCTCATCGGCGGCGCGAAGGCGTCGGGCGTGCCGCTGACGGAGCAGCGCGTCGCGATCCTCGGCGCCGGCTCGGCGGCGATGGGCGTGGCCGACGAGATCCGGCAGGCGATGATCGACGACGGCCTGTCCGCCGCCGACGCGCAGCAGCGCTTCTGGGTCGTCGACGTCGACGGCCTGCTGACGGAGGACCGCACCGACCTCTCCCCCGCCCAGCGCGTCTACGCCCGCCCCGGCGGCGAGCTGCAGGGCGCCGGCCTGCTCGACGTCGTCCGCGCCGTCCGGCCGACCACCCTGATCGGCCTGTCGACCGCCCGGGGCGCGTTCACGGAGGAGGTCGTCCGCGAGATGGCCGCCCACACGGAGCGGCCGATCGTCTTCCCGCTCTCCAACCCCACCGCGCGCGCCGAGGCCGAGCCGCAGGACCTGGTCCGCTGGACGGACGGGCGCGTGCTGATGGCGACCGGCTCGCCGTTCGCCCCCGTCGAGCACGCGGGCCGCACGATCCCGGTGACGCAGTCCAACAACGTCTACGTCTTCCCCGCCGTCGGCCTGGGCGTCGTCGCGGCGCAGGCCGCGCGGGTGACGGACCGGATGATGCGGGCGGCGGCGCGCTCCGTCGGCGCGCACTCCCCCGCGCTGACCGACCCGCACGGCCCGCTGCTGCCGCCGATCGGGGAGCTGCGCGAGATGACGACCCACGTGGCGCTCGCGGTCGCCGTCGCCGCGGTCCAGGACGGCGTGGCGCCGCACCGCGACGAGGCGGACCTGCGCGAGCGCATCGCCCGCGCGCGCTGGGAGCCGGTCTACGACGGCTGAGCGCCCAGGCCGCGCCGGCGGGCCAGCAGCCACGTCGCCACCGTCGCCGCGTCGACCACCTCGCCGTCGTCGACCATCGCGTCCAGCGCGTCCGGCGTGACGGCGCGGTGACGCAGCATCCCCTCCTCCTCCGCGTCGGGCTGCAGGGCGCCCGGCCGCAGGTCCGTGGCCAGCCACGCCGTGAACGTCTGGTCCGACATGCCGGGCGCGAACGCCAGGTCCGCCAGCCGCACGAGGGTGCCGGCCTCGAAGCCCGTCTCCTCGCGCAGCTCACCGCGCGCCGTCGCCTCGGGATCGTCCGGGCCGTCGTCGTGGTGGGCGCCCTGCGGCAGCTCCCAGCTCCAGCGGTCGAGCGGATAGCGGTGCTGCCCGACGAGGTGCACGTGCGTGCCGTCGAACGGGACGACGACCGCGGCGTGCGGCTTCATCACCACCGCGTACATGCCCGGCCGCGGCGTGCCGTCGGGATGCGGACGCTCGATGACGTCCTCGCGCACCACCATCCACGGATTGCGGTACGCCTCGCGGGAGGAGACGCGGCGGGCGCGGGGCTGGTCCGGGTCGGCGGGCGCGGTCACCCGGTCAGTGTCGCGCCCTCGCGGCGCTCCTGCGCGAGCGCGGTCCGCGACCGGCCGTCAGACGACGGGCGCCCGGCCGTCGCCCGCGTTCAGGATCCGCACGGCCAGGTGCGCCGCGTTGCGCGCGGCGTCCAGGCCGACCGCCGCGACAGGCACGCCGTCGGGGCACTGCACCACGGACAGCAGCGCGTCCAGGCCGCCGCCGGCCGATCCCAGGCTGGACAGCGGCACGCCGATCACCGGCAGATCCGTGTAGGCGGCGGCGATGCCGGGCAGCGCCGCCGACAGCGCCGACGCCGCGATCAGCACCCGCAGGCCCCGCAGCCGCGCGCTGCGGCAGTAGTCGGCCACGAGCTGCGGCTCGTGGTGCGGGCTCATCGTGCGCAGCTCGAACGCCACGT
This sequence comes from Patulibacter sp. SYSU D01012, assembly GCF_017916475.1. GTDB lineage: Bacteria > Actinomycetota > Thermoleophilia > Solirubrobacterales > Solirubrobacteraceae > Patulibacter. Next base: position 448,995 of record NZ_JAFMTB010000003.1, on the reverse strand, counting down.
GGTGGCGGCGCAGCACCTCGCCGGCGGCGCCCATCAGCGGCAGGTCGTCCTCGTCGGCCACGAGGATGCCGACGAGCGGCCCGTGCTCGTCGATCGTCCCGACCGCGGCGCGCAGGTCGGGATCCAGGTCCAGGTCGAGATCGAGCGGGTCGGTCACGGGGCGGCGGGGACGCGGTCGCTGGCGGCGAGCCTAGCCCACCGCCGCCGTCCCGGCCAGCGCGCCGCCGCTCAGCTGCGCTCGACGGCGCGCAGCGCGATGTCGCGGCGCAGCTGCCGGCCGTCGAACGTGATGCCCTGCGCCGCGGCGTACGCGGCCTGACGGGCGGCGGCCGGCGACTCGCCGAGCGCCGTGACGTTCAGGACGCGCCCGCCGGCGGTGACGGTGCGGCCGTCCGCGTCGACCGCCGTGCCCGCGTGCGTCACCTCGGTGGCGGCCGGCACCGCGTCGAGCCCGGCGATCACGTCGCCCTTGCGCGCCGACGCCGGGTAGCCGGCGGACGCCAGCACGAGCGTCACCGCCCACTGCGGGTCCCACTCGAGCGTCGCGCCGGCCAGGCCGTCGCCGGCGGCGGCGACCATCAGGGCGTACAGGTCGGAGCGCAGGCGCGGCAGCACGGCCTGCGTCTCGGGATCCCCGAAGCGGGTGTTGTACTCGAGCACCCGCACGTCGTCGCCGTCGACCATCAGGCCGGCGTAGAGGACGCCGCGGAACGGCACGCCGCGGCGGGCGAGCTCGTCGACCACGGGCTGGTGCACCTGCGCCGAGATCGCCGCGACCCGCTCGGCGTCGACGCCGGCGACCGGCGAGTACGAGCCCATCCCGCCGGTGTTCGGCCCCTGATCGCCCTCGAAGATGCGCTTGTAGTCCTGCGCGGGGGCCAGCGGGAGCGCCCGCTCGCCGTCGCAGACCGCCAGCAGCGACAGCTCCTCGCCGTGCAGGAACTCCTCGACGACCACGGCGGCGTCGCCGAACTGGTGGTCCTCGAGCATGTCGACGAGCGTCGCGCGGGCGGACGCCTCGTCCTCGGCGATGACGACGCCCTTGCCGGCGGCGAGGCCGTCGTACTTCAGGACCACCGGATACCGCGCGATCGCGGCCATCCCGGCGTCGACGGTCGTGACCGTCTCGTACCCGGCCGTCGGGACGCCCGCGGCGATCATGATCTCCTTCGCGAACGCCTTCGAGCCCTCCAGGCGCGCCGCGGCGGCGGTCGGCCCGAAGGCGCGGATCCCGGCCTGGTCGAGCGCGTCGACGAGGCCGGCGACGAGCGGCACCTCGGGGCCGACGACCACCAGGTCGGCGGGCAGCTCGCGGGCGAGCGCCACCAGGCCGGGGACGTCGTCGACGGCGACGGCATGGACGGTCGCGTCGCGGGCGATGCCCGGGTTGCCGGGCGCGGCGTGGACGTCGAGCGCCTCCGCGGAGGTCCGGAGCAACGCGCGGACGATCGCGTGCTCGCGACCCCCCGCCCCCACGACGAGCACCTTCGGCATGCGGGGGACGGTACCCGACCCCGGACGGCCGGACCGCCGCGGGTGGCGGCGGCGCGGACGGCGGTCGACGGTGCGCGGCGCGGCCGCGGACGGCGGGCCCGGGCCGGGACGCCGTCCACCGCCGCGGCGGGCCTACGGGGCCGTCGTGCGGTCGCTGAAGAGCGTCGAGGAGCGGAGCTTGTCGCCGGCCACCGTGGCGCGCGTCCAGGCGACGGAGAAGCGGCCGTCGGGCAGCGCGCCGATGGCGGCGGCCCCGAACGCGTTCGAGCGGTCGAGCAGCTGCGCGTCGGTGAACGCCTCGATCGTCTCGGGCGCGCCGAGCGCGCCGCCGGCCGGGCGGAACGCCGCCTGGACGGCCACGCCGCGGTCGCCGTTGGAGCCGCCGAGCGGCCGCTCCTGCTCGCGGACGAGGACGACGCCGGTCGTGGGGCCGGCGACGGCGACGTCGTGGACGCGGCCGGCGGCCGCCAGGTCGCGGACGGCGCCCAGGCCGCCGGTGGCCTCGGACTCGGCGACGCGCGGGATGTCGTGGGCGGTGCCGTCCGCGACGCTGCCGACGGTCTGGTTCCACGCGACCGTCGCGCGGTTCTGCCCGTCGACCGCGGCGACGACCGCGCCGCCCGGCGCGCGGACGGCGGCCGTGCCGGTGTCGATCGGCTTCGGCACCGCGAAGCGCCCCTTGTCGCTGTCGCGCGTCGTCGCGCGGACGACGAAGGGCTTGGTGCGCTCCGTGGCGGCGTCCTGCTCGCCCCACGCGATCACCGCGCGCCCGCCGGACCCGACGGCGGCGGCGACGATCGGGAAGCCGGGGCCGCCGCGGCGCAGCGTCTGGATCTTCGAGAGCTTGCCGGTGCGGACGTCGAGCGAGCGCACGAACAGCTTGCGGGTCTTCTCGCTCGCGCCCTGCTGGTAGACGAGGACGGTCTTGCCGCCGGCGCCGGTGGCCATCGCGAGCAGGCGGCTCGAGCGCGACCCGCTGATCAGCTTCGGCGTGCCCAGGCGGACCGCGGCCTTCGTGCTGGCGCGGCGCCACGCGGCGTAGACGCGGACGACGCCGTCGTCCCCGACCTCGCTCCAGCCCATCGCCAGGTTGCCGTTGGCCACGCCGGAGAAGCGCGGGGCCTCGTCGAGCACCGCGGTGCCGTGGGAGCGCAGCGTGCCGAGCGCCGCGTTCGGCGCAGCGCCGACCGAGACGCCCAGCCGGTAGCGGGTGAGCGACACGGACTTCGTGCCGCCCTTGCCGTCGGGGACGGTGCGGCGGACGGTGCCCATCGACTTCGTGCGCGGGAAGACCAGCTCGTCCTCATCGAGGGCGACCGGGGCGGTCTGGACGCCCTTCAGCGTGCGCAGGCCGTCCGGCTTCGGGGCCGCCGTGATGCCGACGAGCCGGCTGTCGACGGCGCCGCCCTTCGCGGCCTTGCGGCCGATCACCAGGCGGTTGCCGGCGCCGTCGACGGTCAGCGACGAGACGCCGGCGTCGGTGTCGACCTCGGTGGCCGGCGTCCAGGCCGCCGAGGCGGCGGCGGGCAGCAGCAGCCCGGTCGCCAGCGCGGCGACGACGACGGTGCGGGGACGGACAGGCGAAGGATGCGGCACGGAGACTCCTGGGGCGGACGGGCGCCGGAACACCCGCGCCCCGCTCGACGGTAACGCACGCACGCGCGGGTCACGCCGGTCCCCGGGGCCCCGTGCAAGGGGCGTTGCAGGGGCGGGACGCGGCCTGCACGACCGTCCCGCCCCGCCGGTCAGATGCTGGCGATGAAGTCGTCGACCGGGATCGCGGAGAGCGTCTCGAAGCTGCCGGTGCCGCGCGAGGAGAGCTCGAGCGAGATGCGCGAGATCGTCGTCTCGTCCGGCGCCTCGACGATGTTCACGAAGTCGTACTGCCCGAGGACCGCCCACTGCGCCTTCACGGTGCCGCCGAGCGCCTCGACCTCCTTGTTGACCTCGCGGATGCGCTGCGGGTTGTTCTTGATCGTCTGCACGCCGTCGGGCGACAGGCGGGTGAGCATGACGTAGGTGGGCACGGCGGGACTCCGGGTGTCTCGTGGGGGCGGCCCGCCGGGCGGCGGGCCGGTCCCGTCCTTCTACCCGATCCCGGACGCGGCGTGGGCGCCGCGGTGCGTACGATGCCTCCCATGACGCGGCGACGAGCGTGGACGGGCCGCCGGCTCGTGCTGGCCGTCGCGCTCGTGGTCGTCCTGCTGCTGGCCGGCGGGCAGCTCGTGCTCCCGGCGCTCGCGGCGCGGCAGGTGCGGCACGAGGTCGGCGATCCCGACGCCACCGTCGAGGTCGCCGCGTACCCGGCGTGGAAGCTCGTCGCCGGGCACGCGGACCGCGTCACCGTCCGCGCGGACCGCCTGGGCGACGACGGCGGCTCGCTGACCGACCTGCTGCGGCGGGCCGAGGACGTCGGCGAGACCCACGCCGTCATCGGCCGCGTGCGCGTGGGCGACGTGACGCTGCGCGACCTGGACGCCCGGATCGCCGACGGCCGCGTGCGCGCGACGGCGCGGCTGTCGCTGGCCGAGCTGTCGGCGCAGGTGCCGGGTGGTGGCCGCCTGCAGCCGGTCGCGCCCGCCGCCGACGGACGCCCGCGGCTGCGCGTGACGACGTCGGTGCTGGGCGTCCGCGCCGGCGCGACGGTGGTCCTGACGGCCCGCGACGGACGGATCGAGGTGGCCCCCGAGGCCGGCCTGGCGTCCCTCCTGCGCATCCCGGTCTTCGCGGACCCGGCCCTGCGCGTCGACGGGGTGCGGGGCTCGGCGTCCGGCGACGTCCTCTCGCTGGCCTTCACCGGGGGCCTGCGGTGACCCGGCGGACGTCCGTCGCCGACGGGCCCGCGGCGGGGACAACGTCCGCGCGGCGACTTCCGCCAGCGGGCCAACCCGCGGACGCGGCTCCGCGCGTACCGTTGGACGCACCGTGATCCACCGGACCCTCACCGTCTCCGACGCGCCGCGCGCGATCGCGGCGTTCGCCGAGCGGCGTCTGTGCCCCGGCGCCGGAGCGTCCCTGCTGCTGGACGGCTGGCGCCTGGTCGGCGTCGCCGCCGACGTGCCCGCCGGCCGTGGCCGCCACGCGCTCGTCGACGGCCGGACGGTCGCCGTCTTCGCCGTCGGCGACCGCTACGCGGCGGTCGAGGCCGGCTGCGAGCACGACCACCTGCACCCGTTCGACGGGGTCGCCGAGGACGGCGAGCTGCGCTGCCCCGAGCACGGCTGGCGCATGGACGCGTGGAGCGGCGCCTGCGCGGCGGGCGGGCCGCCCGCGCGGATGCACGAGGCCACGGCCCGCGACGGGCTGCTGTACGTGCGCCTGCGCGGGGTCTGAGGGGCGCCCGGACGTCCGGCGCGCGCCGGGCGGGGCCGGCGGTCGCGCCGGCCCCGGGCACGGTCAGTAGGACACGTGGATCTCGGTGCGGCGGTTGAGCTGGCGGCCGTGCTCCGTGGCGTTCGAGGCCCGGGGCCCGCGCTCGCCGCGCGACACCTGCGTCGCGCGCGTCGCCCGCACGTGCAGCAGGCGGCCCAGCCGGTCGCAGACCGCGGAGGCGCGGGCCAGGCCCAGGCGCGCGTTGTAGGCGGCGCTCGACCGGGCGTCGGTGTAGCCGACGCAGCGGACCGCCCGCACGCCACGGAGCTTCCCGGCAAGGCGGTCCAGGTACCGCCGCTCGCCGGGCCGCAGCGCCGCGGACGCCGTGGAGAACAGCACCGGGCGCGGCACCGCGAAGCGCTTGGCGAGCACTCGGGTGCGCGTGCGCGCCACCTGCCGCGCGCCGTCGGCGCCGCGGACGGTGGCGGTCACGCGCACGAGCGCGCCGCCCGGGCGCGCGGCGAGGGCGCGGCCCAGGCCGGTCAGCGGCACGGCGACGCGGACCGTCGCGCGGCCGCGTCCGCGCGCCGTGCCGCGGCCGACGACGACGGCGCGGCGCTGGACGTCGGCGGTCAGGACGACGGCGCAGCGGTCGACCGTGGTGCCGCGGGCGGTGCAGGAGGCCACGACCGCGGAGGTGGCGATCGACCGAGCCCCGGCGGTGACCGCGACCGCGTGCCGGACGGGCGCCGGGGTGGCCGGCGCCGCCGGGGCGGCCGGGGCGGCCGGGGCGGCCGGCGGCGCGCTCGGCGCCGGCGGCGCGGGGGCTCCCGGCGCCTCGAGCACCGGCGCGGCGGCCGGCGCGTCGGCGCGGGTCACCGTGGCCGTGAAGGTCGCCTCCACGCCCTGGCCGTACGCGTCCGTGATGCGGTACGCCACGGCGCGCGCGGTGCCGCGGAAGCCGGCGGCGGCGACGAACGACACCCGGCCGGTCGCGACGTCGAGGGCATACGTGCCCTGCCCGGGGATCTCGACGACCGTCGTCGGCCGCCCGTCCGCATCGAGCAGGGTGACGCTGCCGCCGGCGGGCACCGCCAGCCGCCGCTCCAGCACGGCGTCCGCCGGTCCGCTGGCGGCCTCGTCGTCCGCGACGGGCAGCGGCGGCAGCGCCACGTGCGGCTGGTACGTCGCCTCTCCGGCCTGGTCCAGGTCGTCCGTCAGGCGGAAGCGCGCGCCCGCCGGATCGCCGGCGTAGCCGCGCTCGGGCGTGAACGTGATGGTCCCCGCCGCGCGGTCGAGCACGTACGTCCCGCCGGGCACCGTCAGGCGGTCGCCGAGCCCGTCGGGGCCGACGAGGTCCAGACGCGCGTTCGCGGGCACCTCCACCGTGGTGGTCTGCGGTGCGGCGCCGACGCCGTCGCTGCGGCGGTCCTGCGGCGCGGGCCGCGCCTGGACGCTGTACCGGACGGTCTGCTGGTCGGCGTTGCCGGCGGCGTCCTGGGCGTGGACCGTGAACGCGTGCGGGCCGGGCGTGGCCGTGTCGACGGCGGCGCCGTTCGCCACGGGGCCCTCGCACCGCGTCACCGCGGAGCGCTCGTCGGGGTCCGCGCACGCGTAGTCCGCTCGCACCGCCTGGTCCTGGCGCAGCACCGCGCCGTCGCGCGGGGCGGTGATCGTGATGCGCGGAGCGGCCACGTCGGGCGGCAGCGACACGTGCGGCGTGAGCGTCGCCTCGCCGGGCTGGCCGAGCGCGTCGGTCAGGCGGAAGCGCACCGCGTCCGGCGTGCCGGAGAAGCCGGCCGCGGGGGTGAAGGTGATCGTGCGCGTCGGGCGGTCGAGGACGTAGACGCCGCCGGTCACCTCGACCCGCGCGGTCGCGGCGCCGCCGGGGGCGACGAGGTCGAGGGTGGCGCCGTCCGGCACGTCGACGGTCGTGACCTGCGGGGCCGTGCCCACGCCGTCCGACGTCAGGTCCTTCGGCGCCGGGGGCGCCTGGACGGCGTAGCGGACGGTCTTCTGGTCGGTGTTGCCGGCGGCGTCCTTCGTCCGGACGGTGAACGCGTGGGGCCCGGGCGCCGCGGTGTCGACGGCGGCGCCGTTCGGCACCGGCCCCTCGCACTGCGTCACGGTCGACCGGTCGTCGACGTCGACGCACGCGTAGTCGGCGCGCACGTCCTGGTGCAGCCGCAGCAACGCGCCGTCGGCCGGCGCGTCGACGGTGATGCGGGGCGCGGCGACGTCGGCCGGCGCGGGCGCGACGGTCCAGTCGTAGGTGGCGTCCGGCCCGGTGTTGCCCGCGGCGTCGGTCGCCCGGACGGTCAGGCGGTGCGGGCCGACGCCGATGCCGGTGACGTCGTGCGGGCTGACGCACGGCGCCCAGGGGCCGTCGTCGAGTCGGCACGCGAACGTCGAGGGGGTCAGCGCGGTCGCCTCGTCGTCGGCGTGGAAGACGAAGCGCCCGGTGCCGGCGGTGGTGCCGTCGGCGGGGCCGGACGCGATCTGCGTGGTCGGCGCCGTCGCGTCGACGGCGACCTTCGCCTCGGCCGGGGCGTCGGTCGTGGCGAGCGTGGTGTCGATCTGGGTCTCGCCGGAGTGGGCGACGATGCGGTTGACCTTGACGCCCTCGCTGGCCGGCAGGACGACCTGGAAGCGCAGCGCCGCGGTGCCGGACGCGGGGACGTCGAACGGCGCGGCGAACGTCGCCACGCCGTCGGTGACGTCGGGGTCGGCGATGGCCTGGCCGGCGTAGCTGGCCGAGCCGGGCACGACGGTGGCGCCGGCGGGCAGCGTGTCCATGAGGTCGTCGAACGTCACCGGGGCGGTGCTGGCGTTCGTCACCGTCGCCGTGTACGTGACGGTGCGGTCGGCGAGGGTCGTGCCGACGGCGGTCCGGTCGGCCGTCAGGCCGAGCGTCAGGCGGTTCTCGACCGGCTCGATGGCGCCGAGGGCGTCGAAGTTGGCCGTGGAGGTGTGCGCCGGCGCCTGTCCTGCCGAGATGAAGCCGACGGGGGACAGGCGCGTCTGCGCCGTCGTGACGTCTGCGGCGCGGAACGTGTAGACGGCCGTGTAGGGCGTGTTGGCCGTGCTGCTCAGGCTGCTCGCCGGGATCTCGAGCTGGTCGACGTAGGTCGAGCAGTTGCTGCCGGCGGCCGGGCAGCCCGACTGCTGCAGGGTGATCGCGCTGTGGACCAGGCGCAGCGACCGGGCGGGGAACGCGTCCTTGCCGGCCGGCGAGAACGACATCACCTTCGCCGCGCCGATCGTGCCGGTGCTGCCCTTGACGGTCAGCGTGACGAGCCCGCCGAGCGTGGGCGTCGTCGTGGAGGACGTGATCGAGTCGACCTTGTTCGCGTTGTTGAAGTTGTTCGTCTCGACGGTCAGCGAGAACGGCTGCGCGGCGAGCTCGGTGCCGCCGAACCCGGGCTTGCCGGAGAACAGGCGGACGGTGTGGCCCTGCGCAGCGGTCGTCGGCGTCTTGGCGCCGAGGAACAGCGAGACGGTGCGCGACTCGCCCGCGGGCAGCGCCCCGACGTGGACGAGCCCGTTCTCTCCGGGGGCGAGGGTGGCGGTGCCGCCGGTGAACGTGTCCGCCCGCACCCAGGCGTCGCGGACGCTGGTCCCGGTGTCGTTCGTGACGACGTACATCGCGTAGGCGCCGAACAGGTAGCCGTTCGTCGCGGCCTGGTCGATGTAGAGCTTCGACGCCGACGTCCGCTGGATCGTCCAGGCGTCGGCCGTGGCGGGCAGCGCCAGGCCGAGGGCGGACGCGGCCAGCAGCGCCGCGGTCCGCGCCCAGCGGCGACGTGGGCGGCCGGCGAAGGGATGGGTGGTGTGGCGCATGCGGGCTCCGGGTCGGGGCCCGCCGCCGGTGCCGTGCGCGTGACGGCACGCCGACGGGCCGGCCCGGTGATCGGCCGTCGCTCGCCGCGTTGTACCCCGTCCGCGTCGCCGCGGACGGATGGCCCAGGGGCGTTGCCGGCCCCGCGGCGTCAGCCCTGGGTGCAGGGCGCGGCGACCGCCGGCGCGGCGGCGTCGACCTCGTCGCCCAGCCACGCGCCGACGTCGCGCGTGTCGTGCTCGGGCGCCCAGCCCGCCGGGCCCCGGCAGTAGCGGTGGCGCGGGCCGTCGGTGACGAGCTGCCGGAGCGCGGCGACGAGGCGTTCGGCGTCCTCGTGGCGCGACCCGACGCCGAAGCTGGCGCGCAGCGCGCCCGCGGGGTGGCCCAGGCGGGCGAGCAGCGGGTGGGCGCAGAAGCGGCCGTCGCGGACGCCGATCCCGTGCTCGGCGGAGAGGTACGCGCCGACGTGGCCGGGCGCGTAGCCGTCGACGGTGAACGCGACGACGCCGATCGCGTCGGGCGCGTCGTCCCAGATCGACAGCGCCTCGACGCCCGGCAGGTCCGCGATGCCGGCCAGGACGTGGTCGCGCAGCGCGGCCTCGTGGGCGGCGCGGGAGTCCTCGCCGTCCGGGCCCGCGAGCTCGTCGAGGGCGCGCAGGGCGGTGGCGATCGCCACGGCACCGACGAGGTTGGGCGTGCCGGCCTCGTGCCGCGCCGGGCCGGTCGCCCACTCCGTGTGCTCGACGGTCACCTCGCGCACCGCGCCGCCGCCGGCCAGGTACGGCGGGGCGGCGTCGAGCCAGTCGCCGCGGCCGACGAGGACGCCGGCGCCGTACGGCGCGTAGAGCTTGTGCCCGGAGAAGGCCAGGTAGTCGGCGCCGAGCGCGGTCAGGTCGATGCGGCGGTGCGGCGCGAGCTGGGCGGCGTCGAGCAGCACCCGCGCGCCGTGGGCGTGCGCGAGCTCGACGATCGTGCGCAGCGGCAGGACCTCGCCGGTGACGTTCGAGGCGGCGGTGATCGCCAGCAGCGCGGCCGGCCGCTCGGCGAGGGCGGCCTTCAGGCGGGCCAGGGTGCCGGCGACGGTGCGGTCGTGGGCGACGCAGCGGTGGCCGGCCGCGGCCTTCCAGGGCAGCAGCGTGGCGTGGTGCTCGACGTCGAGCGTGATCACGTCGCCGGCGCCCTGCGGGATCGCGCGGGCCAGCAGGTTGGTGGCGTCCGTCGTGTTGCGCGTGAAGACGACGAGGTCGTCGTGGCGGGCGCCCACCGCACGGTGGACGGTGGTGCGGGCCGCCTCGTACGCGGCGCTCGACGCCTGCGACGGCAGCCCCGCGCCGCGGTGCACGCTGCCGGCGTAGGGCAGCAGGCGGGTGACGCGCTCCGCGACGACGCCCAGCGCCGGCGCGGTGGCGGCGTAGTCGAGGTTGACGTAGCGGGCGGTGCGGCCGTCGAGCAGCGGGACGGTCAGGTCCGCGCCGACGACGGGCAGGAGGGGGGCGGCGTCCGGGGTCGCGACGGCGGGGCCAGCGGACGGGGTGGCGCCGGCGGACGGGGCGGTGCCGGCGGACGCGGCGTCGGCGGACGTCGGGGCGACAGGGGCGGTGGTGCTCATGGGGGTCTCCGTGGTGTTCCGGGACCCGCCTGTCGGGTCCGCGCTTGCTGACGCGAGACCACCGTGGCCGCGCGCGCCTGGTCCTCACCCGGGGCACCCCACCGCGGTCGGAGGGTTGCCGGCCAGCGAGCCGGGGCTTGGCGCTGGCGCTCTTGACCGCGGCCGACGATAGCGCGGCGCGCCGGCGCGTGCAAATACCCGACCGGGTTTACGCCATTTCGGGTGGACGGATGCGCGGGTGCGGGATTCGCGGGCGCGGCCGAGGGGGCGCGACGCGGATGGCGCCCCGCGGGTCGGGAGCGCGTGGGCGTACTGGAGACGGCACGTCATGCGGGAAGGTCGTGGCGGTGACGCGCGGGGCGCGCTCGCGTCACAGCAGCGGCACGCTCGCGTCGCACCGGCGGCACAGCCGCGTCACATCGGCGGCGCGCCCGCGTCACAGCAGCGGCGGCACGCCCGCGTCGTCACACGGGCGGCACGCCAGCGGTCATTCGGGCGGCCCAGCGTCGGGCGAGGGCGCTCAGGCGCGGGCGGACGCGAGGAGCAGGACGTCGGGGGCGGGCGGCCGGGGGCGCGCGAAGCCCGGCGCTCGGAGTGACGCGAAGCCCGGTCGACGCGGGCAGCGCGGCGTCGACGGTGAGGCGGAACGCCGCTCCTGGTGAGGCCGAAGACGCGGGTGAGGCGGCTTCCGGTTGCTCCTCGACGCCTTTCCGCCTCACCCGCGCGATCCGCCTCACCTGGCGCGCGATCCGCCTCACCGGCCGCCACCGCATCGCGCCTCACCGGCACCGCATTCCGCCTCGCGGGCAGCGCCTCAGGCCGCAGCCCGGGCCGCGTGGCGAACGGCCGCGCGACCAGCGCCAGCGCGCCCCGCCCCTACCGCCGCAGCAGCCGCACCGCGTGCGTCAGGACGGGCGCCAGGACCGGGAGCGCCTCGGCGGCCGCCTTCGGCGTGCCGGGCAGGTTGACGACGAGGGTGCGGCCGCGGATCGCCGCCACGCCGCGGGACAGGGGCCACGCGTGGGTGTGCTCGCGGGACTCCAGGCGCAGCGCCTCGGCGATGCCGGGGACCGGGCGGTCGCAGGCGTCGAGCGTCGCCTCGGGCGTCACGTCGTCGACGGTGCAGCCCGTGCCGCCCGCGGTGAGGACCAGGTCGCAGCCCTCCTCGTCGGCGAGGCGCGCGATCGCGGCGGCGACCGCGGCGCGGTCGTCGCGGACGCGGGTCTCGGCGGCCACGCGCGTGCCCAGCCCGGCCGCCAGGTCGCGCAGCGCCACCGTGCCCGGGTCGTCCGGCGGGCCCTCCGCGCGCGAGGTGCTGACCGTCACCAGGCCGACCGCGACCGGCGGGTCGAGCGGCCGCGCCGCGTCGCGGGCGCCCGGCCGGGCGTGCGCGGGCGAGGCCGCGCCGTCCGTGGCCGACGTCGGCCCGGCGGTCGGCGCGAGGCCTGCCCCCTCGGAGGTCACGGCCGCCACGGCGGTCGCGTCCGCGGCCGCCAGCGCGGCGTGGCCGGCCGAGGCCGCACGGGCCGCCGGCGGGGCCTCGTGCCCGTGCACCGCGCCCGCGCCCGCGTCGGTCGTCGCGGCCCCGGCCGCCCCGCGTCCGCGGAACCCCGGCTCCCACGGGGCCGGACCGGCGAAGTCGCCCGTCCGGCCGCCGCTCTTCGCCACGAGCGCGACGGGCCCCACGGCGATGCCCCGCTCGACGCCCTTGACCATGTCGTAGACGTTGATCGCGGCGACGAGCGCGGCGGTCATCGCCTCGATCTCGACGCCCGTCTTGCCGACCGTGCGCGCCTCGGCCTCGATCCGCACCTGGCCGGCGGCGGGCGCGACCTGGGCGCGCACGTCGACCTTCGTCAGCGGCAGCGGGTGCGCGAGCGGGACCAGGTCGGGGACGCGCTTGGCCGCGGTGATGCCGGCGATGCGGGCGACGCCCAGGACGTCGCCCTTGGGCAGGTCGCCGCGGCGGATCAGCTCGGCGGTCTCCGGCGTCGTCGACAGCAGCGCGGCGGCCACGGCGCGGCGCTCCGTCACCTGCTTGCCGCCGACGTCGACCATCGTCGCGCCGCCGTCCGGGCGCAGGTGCGGCAGGGCGCCGCCGGGATGGCGCTCGCCGGCCTCGCCGGACGCGCCCACGCCCTTCCCCGCGTCCGCCGGCGACGGAACGGTCCCCGCGACCCACTCGCGGCGATCCCCCTCGACCTCCTGCTTCCAGATCGGGGCGTCCGCCTTGATCCGGTCGAGCGCCTCGCGCGCCGCGTCGAACGCCTCGCCGCGGTGCGGGGCCGACACCGCCACGACGACGGCGGCCTCGGGCCACGGCACCGGGCCCACGCGGTGCTCGGCGGCGACGGCGCAGGCGCCGTGCTTGGCGGCCACGTCGGCCAGGATCGCCGCCATCCGGGCGCGGGCCATCTCCTCGTGCGCCTCGTAGTCCAGCTGCGGCACGTCGCGCGGGGTGCCCGAGAAGGTGACGATCGCGCCGGCCGCGCGGCGGGCGACGCGGGCGTGCAGCGCCGCCTGGTCGATCGGGCCGGCGACGACGGCCGCGTGCAGGTCGTCCGCCTCGGGCGCGCCGCCGCTGACGGGCGGGATCAGGGCCAGCTCGTCGCCGTCGCCCAGGACGACGTCGGGGCGGGCGTACTCCTGGTTGACGGCCAGCGCGACCGCGCGGTCGGGCAGCGGCGACGCCATGCCGAGCGCGGGCCACAGCGCGTCGCGGGCCTCGCCCGCGGTGGCGCCCTCGGGCAGCTCGAGCGTGGTGCGGCCGGTGCCGGCGCGCTCGCGCAGCGCGGCGAACAGACGGACGTCGATGCGGATGGTGGCCTCGCTCATGGACGGGGGACGACGGGAAGGACGGATGGCGCGTCGGCGCGGCGGCGCACGACGCGGAGAGACGACGCGCTCACAGGCGGGGGTGGTCGTGCACGGAGCCGCCCGCGTGCGCCCACGCGTCGGCGGGCTCGAGCGGGACCAGGTCGACGACGGCGCCGGCCTGCAGCTGCTCGTCGGGCGGCACGATCGCCAGGGCGTTCGCCGCGCCGAGCGACCCGAGCAGGTGCGACGCCTGGCCGTCGAGGATCGTCACGGCCAGGGTGCCCTCGCCGTAGACGGAGACGCAGGCGCGGCGCGCGGCGGTGCGGCCCGGCAGGCCCGTGGTGGGCGCGGTCAGCCGGCCGCGCAGCGGTGCCGCGGGCGGGCGGCCGAGCGCGGCGTCGAGCGCGGCGCGCAGCAGCAGCGTGGCGGTGACGAAGACGGACGCCGGGTTGCCCGGCAGACCGAGGACGGGCCGGGCGCCGTCCTCGCCGGGCAGCGTGCCCAGCCACGTCGGCTTGCCCGGCTGCAGCGCCACGCGGAACAGCTCGGCCCGCGCGCCCAGCTCGTCGAGCGCCGGACGGACGTGGTCGTGCGGCCCCATCGACATGCCGCCGCAGACGACCAGCAGGTCGCCGGACGCCCAGGCGATCGCGTCGCGGGTGACGTCGCGGTCGTCCGGCAGCGGCACGACCTCGGCCAGCTCGCCGCCCCAGGTGCGGACGAGCGCGGGCAGCACGACGCCGTTGACGTCGTGGACGTGGCCCGGCGGCAGCGCGGCGTCGGGGCCGGCGCCGCGCACGACCTCGTCCCCGGTGAGCAGGACGGACACCCGCGGGCGGCGGCGGACCGGCACCTGCCCGTGGCCGGCCCCGGAGAGCGGCGCCAGGTGGTGCGGGGCCAGGCGCGTGCCGGCTGGGACCAGGACGGCGCCGGCCGCGACGTCCGTGCCGGCGGGCCGGACGAACGCGCCCGGGGCGGCCGGGGCCGTGAAGGTCGCGCGGCCGCCGGCCTCGGTCACCTCCTCGTACGGCACGACGGCGTCGGCGCCGTCGGGCACGACCGCGCCGGTCGCGATGCGGATGGCGTCGCCCGGGCCGACCGCGGCGGCCGCCGGGGCGCCCGCGCGCGACTCCGCCGTGATCCGCAGCGCCACGGGGGCGTCGTCCGTCGCGCCGGCCAGGTCGGCGGCGCGCACGGCGAACCCGTCCATGCCCGAGCTGGCGAACCCCGGCAGCGCCCGGACGGCGCGCACGTCGGCGCTCGTCGTGCGGCCGAGCGCCTCGGCGATCGGCACGTGCTCGTGGCCGAGCGCGAGCGCGGCGCCCAGGCGGCGGGCGACGGCGATCGCGTCGCCCAGCGGCGTCAGCGGCGCCGTGCTCATCCGCCGATCGCGCTCATCGGCCGCGCCGGCGGACGGAAGCCCGGCTTGTGGATCTCGTGCCCCCACTGCTTCGCCGCGACGGCGCCGCGGATCAGCGCGACCAGCTCGTCGTCGGACGCCCCGCCGCGCAGCGCCGCGCGCAGGTCGGTCTCGTCGTGGGCGAACAGGCAGGTGCGCAGCTGGCCGTCGGCGGTCAGGCGGATGCGGTCGCAGTCGCCGCAGAACGACGCCGTGACGGACGAGACGAAGCCGACGTGGCCGCCGCCGTCGAGGAAGCGCCACACCCGGGCGGTAGACGAGCGCTCGCGCGGCAGCGCCTCGACGGGCCAGCGCGCGTGGATGATCTCGCGCACCTCGTCGCCCGTCAGCACGTGGTCCTCGGTCCAGGCGCCGTCGGCGTCGAGCGGCATGACCTCGATGAACCGCAGCTGCAGGTCGCGTTCGCGGGCGAAGCCGACCAGGTCGACGGCCTCGTGCTCGGTGATGCCGCGGAGCGAGACGGCGTTGAGCTTGATCTGCACCCGGTCGCGGTACGGGTCGAGCGCGGCCAGCCCCTTCAGCACCGCGGGCAGCACGTCGCGCCGCGTCAGCTCGGCGAAGCGCCGCTGGTGCACGGAGTCGATGGAGACGTTGAAGCGCCGGACGCCCGCGGCGACGAGCGCGTCGGCGTGCCGGTGCAGGAGCACGCCGTTCGTCGTCATGGAGATCTCCTCGATCCCCGGGACGGCGTCCAGGCGCTCGATCAGCGCGGGCAGGTGGGCGCGCGCGAGCGGCTCGCCGCCCGTCACGCGGACGGTGCTGACGCCCAGCCCGGCCAGCACGCGGACCAGGCGGACGGTCTCGTCGTCGTCCAGGCGCTCGTCCTTCGGCAGCCAGGCGATGCCCGACTCGGGCAGGCAGTACGTGCAGCGCAGGTTGCAGACGTCCGTGACGGACACGCGGACGTCGCGGATCGTGCGGCCCCAGCCGTCGACGAGCGGCTCGGCGACGCGGCCGGGCGACGCGGCGGACCGCGTGGCGGGCACGCTCATCGGGGGCCTCCGGCGGCGGGTCGACGGGTGCGGGAGGGACGGAGCGGACGCACGGCGCGGCGGGTCGGGGGGAGCGCCGCCCGGGGGCGGCGGCGACCGCCCCTAGTGTGGCAGAGGACCCGCGGGCGACCGACGGGCCGCGATCCGGCGGGCGCCACGTGGTATCCACCGGCGGTGCCGCCCGTCCGCGCCTCCGCCACGATCAGCGACCTGCGGGCGTTCGTCCACGCCGTCGACCTGGGGTCGGTCGGGCGCGCCGCCACGCGGCTGGGCCTGACCCAGCCGTCGCTGTCCAAGCGCCTGCGCAGCCTGGAGGACGTCGCGGGCGTGCGGCTGCTGCACCGGTCCGCCGCGGGCGTCGACCCGACCGCCGCGGGCCGGCGGCTGCTGCCCGACGCGCGCCGCCTGGTCGCCCAGGCCGACGTCGTCGACGCGCTGCTGGGGGACCTGGCCGAGACGACCGAGCCGCTGCGGGTGAGCGCCAGCCCCGCGTTCGCGGAGCTCGTGGTCCCGGCGGCGATCGCGTCGTTCGCCCCCGACGGCGCGCCGCGGCCGATCGAGCTGACCGTCGCCAACTCGGCCGTCGTCCGCTCCCACGTCCAGGCGGGCCGCGCCGACGTCGGCGTCGCCGCCGCCGACCTGGACGAGGACCTGGAGCGGGACGGCCACGTGCCGCTGCTCGAGGACGAGGTCGTCGTCGTGGTGTCGCCCGACGACCCGTGGGCCGCGCTCGACGCGATCCCCGCGGCCGAGCTCGCCGCCCGGCCGCTCGTCGGCCGCGACCCCGGCGCCCACATCCGCACGACGCTCGACCGGGCGCTGGCCGGCATCGGCCTGACGCTGGCGCCGCCGGTGCTCGAGGTCGGCTCGCCCGCCGCGGTCAAGGCCGCGGTGCGGGCACGCGGCGTGCCGGGGATCCTGTCCCGCCACGCCGTCGACGAGACCCGCGACGGCCTGCTCGTGCGCAGCGTCGCCGGCGTGGAGCTGCGGCGGCGCTGCTGGGCGCTCGTCGGCGCGGGGGCCGGGCCGGCGGCCCGGACGTTCGCCGAGCACCTGCGCGCGAGCGCCGCGGTGCCGGAGTAGGCGACGACCCGCACTACGCCGCCGCGCCCGCCCGCACGCCGTCCTCGCGCCGCGCCGGCCGCTCGAGCAGCAGGAGGACGCCGAGCGCCGTCGCCGCCAGGACGGCCAGCAGGACGAAGCCCAGGGCGTAGCCGCCGGTCGCGCCCTTCACCACGCCCATGACGAGCGGCGGGAAGAAGCCGCCCAGGCCGCCGGCCGCGCCGACCACGCCCGTGACGGCGCCGACCTCCTGCGGGAACCACTCGGCGACGAGCTTGAACACCGCACCTGTGCCGAGGCCGAAGGCCAGGCCGATTGCCAGGCAGCAGCAGGCCAGCGGGAGCATCTGCTCGTACGTCAGCCCCAGGACCACGGCCAGGAGCGCGGTGGCGCCGAGCGACCCGCGCAGCACGCGCCCCGCCCCGAGCCGGTCGGCGAGCCAGCCGCCGAGCGGCCGCCCGACGACGGCGAGCAGGGCGAAGCCCGCGGCCCGGGTGCCGGCGTCCGTCTTCGTCAGCTCGTGCACGCCCGTCAGCAGCTTGGGCAGGTAGAGGAACATCGCGACGAACCCGCCGAACGCGACGAAGTAGAAGAGCGTCAGCGCCCACGCCCGCCCGGACGTGCGGAAGACGGCGAGCGGGGCGAGCAGCGAGCCGGACCCGCCGGCCGGCGGCGCGGCGTCGCGGGCCACGGCGACGAACACCAGCCCGACGAGCGCGAGCAGGACAGCGGCGACGACGAACGGCACGGTCAGCGACGTCGCGTCCGCGATCCGCGGCGCCGTCAGCGCCGCGACGACGGTGCCGCCCATCCCCATCCCGTACAGGCCGAGCGCGGCGCCGCGGCGCTCCGGGGCGTACCAGCCGTTCACGAGCGGGACGCCGACGGCGAAGGAGGCCCCGGCGATGCCGAGCACCAGCCCCAGGACGAGGATCGTCGCGAACGCGGAGTGCAGCAGCGCCAGCCCGGCGACCGGGACGATGCTCGCCGCGATCAGGATCGCGAAGACGCGCCGGCCGCCGTGGCGGTCGGCGAGCAGCCCGAACGGCACGCGCAGGATCGCGCCGAGCAGGACGGGCACCGCGACCATGACGGCCGACTGCAGCTCGCTCAGGCCGAGCTGCCGCTCCAGGTCGGGGGCCAGCGGACCGAGGAGGCTCCAGGCGTAGAAGCAGACGCCGAACGCCAGGGTGGCGATCAGCAGGTTGCGGGTGTCGCCCGCGCGCCGGGCGGGCGTCGCCGCGTCGGCGGGGCCGGCAGGGTCCGGGCGGTCGGGGCTCGTCGTGCGCATCAGGTCATTCACTTTCCGACTGGGCGTCGCGCCGTTCGCGCGTTCGTCAGCATCCTCGGCCCGGACGCAACTTCCCACATCCAGGCGCCTTACGCGACCGACTGCGGGTTTCCCGTAGCGGCCTCCGGGGACGCCGCAGAGATAGCCAAAACGACTACATTCCGGGCCGCGGCTCGTCTACCGTCGCCGACATGGCCACGACCCCCGACCGCCTCCAGCGCCTCGCCCGCATCGGCGCGCGGCGCTTCCTCGTCGGCCAGCCCTCCGCCGAGGGCTGGTCCGAGGTCCGCGACGACCCCCGCGCGTGGGAGCGCTTCTACCGCCGGCGCTGGCAGCACGACAAGATCGTGCGCTCCACGCACGGCGTGAACTGCACCGGCTCCTGCTCGTGGAAGGTCCACGTCAAGGACGGGCTGATCACCTGGGAGACGCAGCAGACGGACTATCCGTCGAACGGCCCCGACATGCCGGAGTACGAGCCGCGCGGCTGCCCCCGCGGCGCGTCCTTCTCCTGGTACGTCTACTCGCCGCTGCGGATCCGCCACCCGTACGTGCGCGGCGAGCTGCTGCAGGCGTACCGGGCCGCGAAGGCCGCCCACGGCGGCGACGCCGTCGAGGCGTGGGCCGCGGTGCAGGCGGACCCGGAGGCGCGGCGCAGCTACCAGGACGCGCGCGGCAAGGGCGGCCTGGTGCGCGCGGACTGGGACGAGGTCTCCGAGCTCGTCGCCGCCGCGCACGTCCACACGGTCGAGCAGCACGGCCCCGACCGGGTCATGGGGTTCTCGCCCATCCCCGCGATGTCGATGACCTCGTACGCCGGCGGCACGCGGTTCCTGTCGCTGATCGGCGGGGTCTGCCTGAGCTTCTACGACTGGTACGCCGACCTGCCGCCGGCGTCGCCGCAGATCTGGGGCGACCAGACCGACGTGCCCGAGTCCGCGGACTGGTGGGACGCGAGCTACCTGATGATGTGGGGCTCGAACATCCCGATGACGCGCACGCCGGACGCGCACTTCATGACGGAGGCGCGCTACCGGGGGCAGAAGACCGTCGTCGTCTCGCCCGACTACTCCGACCACACGAAGTTCGCCGACGACTGGCTGCCGGCGCAGCCCGGGACGGACGGCGCGCTGGCGATGGCCATGGGCCACGTGATCCTGAAGGAGTTCCACGTCGAGCGGACCGTGCCGTGGTTCGACGACTACACGCGCCGGTTCACCGACCTGCCGAACCTGGTCGCGCTCGAGCCGCACCCCGACGGCGGCTACGTCGCCGGCCGCTACCTGCGCGCGTCCGACCTGGACGGCGCGCCGGCCGGCAGCGAGCACGCGGAGTGGAAGACCGTCGTGCTGGACGAGGCGACGGACGCGCCGGTCGTCCCGAACGGCAGCATCGGCGACCGCTGGGGCGCCGAGGGCGAGGGCCGCTGGAACCTGGAGCTCGGCGACGTGGTCCCGGCGCTGACGCTGCTGGGCCGCGAGGCCGAGCGCGCCGAGCTGCGCCTGCCGTGCTTCGACCCCGCCGCCGAGGGCCAGCGCAACGGCGTCCTCGTCCGCGGCGTCCCCGTCCGCCACGTCGGCGGCCGCGCCGTCACCACCGTCTTCGACCTGCTGTGCGCGCAGCTCGGCGTCGGCCGCGCGGGCCTGCCCGGCGAGTGGGCCGCGGACTACGACGACCCGGCGCCCTACACGCCGGCCTGGCAGGAGGCCATCACCGGCGTCCCGGCCGACCAGTGCACGAAGATCGCCCGCGAGTTCGCCCGCAACGCCGAGCGCACGAACGGCCGCTCCATGATCGTCATGGGCGCGGGGACGAACCACTGGTTCCACTCCGACCTGATCTACCGGGCGATGCTCAACCTGGTGATGCTCTGCGGCTGCCAGGGCGTCAACGGCGGCGGCTGGGCCCACTACATCGGCCAGGAGAAGGTCCGCCCGATCACCGGCTTCGGCACGATCGCCTTCGCGCTGGACTGGAGCCGCCCGCCGCGGCAGCAGGCCGCCACGCCGTTCTTCTACCTGGCCACGGAGCAGTGGCGCTACGACCGCACGGGCGGCGAGGACCTGCGCTCGCCGCTGGCCCCGGCCCGCCCCGGCACGTCGGATCCCGCGGCGCACCCCGCCGACGCCAACGCGCTCGCCGCCCGCCTGGGCTGGATGCCGAGCTACCCGACGTTCGACCGCAACCCGCTCGAGCTGACCGCCGAGGCCGACGCCGCCGGCGTCGCGCCCGCCGAGCACATCGTCGGCGAGCTGCAGGCCGGTCGCCTGGGCTTCGCCGCCCAGGACCCGAGCGCGCCCGAGAACTGGCCGCGCGTGATGACGGTCTGGCGCTCCAACCTGCTCGGCTCGTCGTCGAAGGGCCACGAGTACTTCCTCAAGCACCTGCTCGGCGTCCCCACCCACGCGGTGCGCAACGACCCGGCGCCCGAGGGCACGCGCCCGCACGACGTCGCCTGGGGCACGAAGGACGACGGGCCCGAGGGCAAGCTCGACCTGCTGACGGCGATGGACTTCCGCATGAACGGCACGTGCCTGCACGCGGACGTCGTCCTGCCGGCGGCCACCTGGTACGAGAAGGACGACATCTCGACGACGGACCTGCACCCGTTCGTCCACGCGTTCAACGCCGCGATCAGCCCGCCGTGGGAGACCCGCACCGACTGGGACGCGTTCCAGGCGATCGGCGAGGAGTTCTCGCGCCTGGCCGGCCCGCGCCTGGGCGTCCGCCGCGACGTCGTCGCGGTGCCCCTGCAGCACGACACGCCGGACGAGCTGGCCCAGCCCTTCGGCGAGGTGCGCGACTGGCGCGCCGGCGAGTGCGAGCCCGTGCCGGGCCGGACGATGCCGAAGCTCG
The DNA here is from genome assembly GCF_017916475.1 of Patulibacter sp. SYSU D01012. GTDB lineage: Bacteria > Actinomycetota > Thermoleophilia > Solirubrobacterales > Solirubrobacteraceae > Patulibacter. The sequence continues at coordinate 428,304 of NZ_JAFMTB010000003.1, read as the reverse complement.
TCGTCGTCGAGCGCGACTACGGCGCGGTCGGCGAGAAGATGCGCGCCCTCGGGCCGCTCGTCGACGAGCTCGGCGTGTCGTGGAAGGGGCTGACGAGCAAGGACGTGACGCCCGAGCTGGAGCACCTGCGCGGCCAGAACGGCACCGTCCGCGGGGGCCTGGCCGACGGCCGGCCGCGCCTGCAGACCGCCCGCCACGCGGCGGGGACGATCATGGCGCTGTCGGGCGCGACGAACGGTCGCCTGGCCGTCGACGGCTTCCGGCAGATGGAGCGCCGCACGGGCACCCCGCTCGCCGACCTGGCGGAGGACCGCGAGGAGGAGATGCACACGTTCGCGGACGTCTCCGTGCAGCCGCGCAAGACGATCACCTCGCCCGAGTGGTCCGGCATCGAGGGCCGCGACCGCCGGTACTCCCCCTTCACGATCAACGTCGAGCGGCTGATGCCGTGGCGGACGCTGACCGGCCGGCAGCAGTTCTACAGCGACCACGCGTGGATGCGCGACCTCGGCGAGGGGCTGCCGACGTACAAGGCGCCGATGGACCTGGCGGGCCACCTGGGGGCCGACGGCGAGCACGGCATCGTCGTGCGCTACCTGACGCCGCACTCGAAGTGGTCGATCCACTCGACGTACCAGGACAACCTGCACATGCTCACGCTGTTCCGCGGCGGGCCCGTCGTCTGGCTCAACCCGGACGACGCCGCGCAGATCGACGTGGCGGACAACGACTGGATCGAGGTCCTCAACCGCAACGGCGTCGTGGCCGCCCGCGCGGTGATCTCGCACCGCATCCCCGTCGGGGCGGCGTTCATGTACCACGCGCAGGACCGCCACGTGCAGGTGCCGATCTCCGAGACCACGGGCCATCGCGGGGGCACGCACAACTCGCCCACGCAGATCCACATGAAGCCGACGCACCTGATCGGCGGCTACGCCCACCTGGCCTACGGGTTCAACTACTACGGGCCCACCGGCTCCCAGCGCGACGAGGTCACCGTCGTGCGCAAGCGCCGTACGGAGGTGCAGTTCTGATGCGCATCAAGGCGCAGGTCGCCATGGTCATGAACCTGGACAAGTGCATCGGGTGCCACACGTGCTCGGTGACGTGCAAGAACGTGTGGACCAACCGCGACGGCGCGGAGTACATGTGGTTCAACAACGTCGAGACGAAGCCGGGCGTCGGGTACCCCAAGCGCTGGGAGGCCCAGGACGAGCAGCACGGCGGCTGGGAGCTCGACACGAAGGGACGGCTGCGGCTGCGGGCGGGCGGGCGGCTGAAGAAGCTCGCCACGATCTTCCACAACCCGGACCTGCCGTCGATCGACGACTACTACGAGCCGTGGACCTACGACTACGGCACCCTGCAGACGGCGAAGCGCCAGAAGGAGCAGCCCGTCGCCCGCTCGGTGTCCAAGCTCGACGGCCGGCCGATCGACCTGCAGTGGGGTCCCAACTGGGAGGACGACCTCGCGGGCGGGCCGACGCAGACGCCGAAGGACCCGAACATCGAGGCGATGGAGCAGGAGGTGAAGGCGTCCTACGAGGAGGTCTTCATGATGTACCTGCCGCGCATCTGCGAGCACTGCCTGAACCCCGCGTGCGTCGCGTCGTGTCCCTCCGGCGCGATGTACAAGCGCGAGGAGGACGGCATCGTCCTGGTGGACCAGGAGGCCTGCCGGGGCTGGCGGATGTGCATGTCCGGCTGCCCGTACAAGAAGGTCTACTTCAACCACTCGACCGGCAAGGCCGAGAAGTGCACCCTCTGCTACCCGCGCATCGAGGCGGGCCTGCCGACGGTCTGCTCCGAGACCTGCGTGGGGCGCATCCGCTACATCGGCCTGGTGCTCTACGACGCCGACCGCGTCGAGGCGGCCGCGTCGGTCGAGGACCCCGAGAAGCTGCTCGACGCGCAGCTCGACGTCTTCCTCGATCCGACGGATCCGGCGATCAAGGCCGAGGCCCGCCGCCAGGGGATGCCCGAGGACTGGCTCGTCGCCGCCGAGCGCTCCCCCGTGTGGGCGCTGGCGATGAAGCACCAGGTCGCGCTGCCGCTGCACCCGGAGTACCGGACGCTGCCGATGGTCTGGTACGTGCCGCCGCTCTCCCCCGTCATGGGGACGGTCGAAGGCCAGGGCGCGCAGGCCGACCCCGACGACGTGTTCGGCGCGATCGACGACCTGCGGATCCCGATCCAGTACCTGGCCGAGCTGCTGAGCGCCGGCGACGAGGGCGTCATCCGCCGCGTGCTCAAGCGGCTGGCGGCGATGCGCTCGTACATGCGCGAGCACACGATCGACGGCGTCGGCGACGACCGCGACATGGAGGAGCTGTACCGGCTGCTCGCGATCGCGAAGTACGAGGACCGCTTCGTCATCCCGCCCGCCCACCGCGAGCTGGCCGAGGAGCTGGACCGCAGCCAGGGCTCGTGCGGCCTGGACTTCCCCGGCGGGCCCGGCGCCTGCGCGCCCGAGGCCGCGACCGTGGAGCCCGAGGCGGCCAGCGCGTCGCTCAGCGGCGGCGCGCTCGCGATGACGCAGATCGCCGGCAACGGCAGGCTGCGGGCGCTGCGCGAGAAGCGGGCGCTCGAGCGCCAGGAGCGGCGCGAGCGGCTGCAGGCCGAGGGCCGACTGCGGACGGAGCCGGGCGCATGACCGCGTTCAAGCTCCTGTCCCTCCTGCTCGCGCACCCGGACGCCGAGCTCGTCGCGCTGTGGCCGGACGTGCTCGACGCCGCGGACGAGCTGCCGCCCGGGCCGGTGCGCGACGGGCTGCTGCTCGGCTGCTCCGCGCTGCTGCGCGACGACCGGGGCGCCGCGATCGACGACCTCGCGGCCTCGCGCCGGTACACCGCGACGTTCGACTTCGACCGCCGCTGCGCGCTCGACCTGACGTACGTCACGCACGGCGACCGGCGGCAGCGCGGCGTCGCGCTGCTCAAGCTGCGGCGGCTGTACGCCCGCCTGGGCGTCGAGGTGCTCGGCGGCGAGCTGCCGGACCACCTGCCGCTGCTGCTCGAGCTGGCCGACGCGCTCGGCGCGGAGGACGGCGGGCTGCTGCTCGCCGACTTCCGCCCCGCGCTCGAGCTGCTGCGCGGCGGCCTGCACAAGGCGGGGAGCGCCTACGCGCCCCTGCTCGACGCCCTCGTGGCGCAGCTCGGCCCGCTGCGCGAGGACGACGCCGCCGCGGCCCTGCAGCTGGCCCAGGACGGTCCTCCCGGCGAGGACGTCGGCCTGGAGCCGTTCGGGCCCCCCGAGTCCATGGGCGGCGAGGGCCGCACGCCCGCCCCGTCCCCCTGTGGAGCCGCAGCATGAGCCGTCTCGACGTCCTCCTCTTCGTCGTCCTGCCCTACGTGTGCCTGACGACCTTCGTCGTCGGCCACGTCTGGCGCTGGCGCCACGACCAGCTCGCGTGGACCACGCGGTCGACCCAGCTGCTCGAGGGCCGCTGGCTGCGCATCGGGATCAACCTGTTCCACTACGGCATGGTCGCCGTGATCTTCGGCCACCTCGTCGGCCTGCTCATCCCCGAGTCCGCCACCGAGGCGATCGGCATGAGCGAGCACGCGTACCACACGATGGCCGTCTACTCGGGCCTGACCGTGGGCCTGGTGATGGTCGTCGGCTTCCTCATTCTGATCGTCCGGCGCACCGCGATCCCCCGCGTCCGCCGCACGACGTCGCGGACCGACCACGCCACCTACGCGCTGCTGCTGATCGCGATGGGCACCGGCATGTGGTGCGTCATCGGCGAGAACATCATCGGCGACGGCCACAACTACCGCGAGACCGTCTCGCCGTGGTTCCGCGGCCTGTTCCTGATGACCCCGCGGCCCGAGGCCCTGCTCGAGGCGCCGCTGCTCTACCAGCTGCACGCGATGTCGACGATGGCGCTCTTCGCCCTGTGGCCGTTCTCGCGCCTGGTGCACGCGTGGTCGCTGCCGCTCGGCTACCTGTCGCGCGCGCACGTCCTGTACCGCCGCCGCGCGCCGCGGCCGTCGCACCCGCGCCTGCGCCGGCCGGCGGCGTCGGTGGCGCCGACCGTCCCCGCCTCGACGGGCGGGCCGGCCGCGTCGCCGACCGTTGGCACCCCGAGCTCGGCGGGGGAGTGACCGTGCCCGCGGACGCCCCGGGCGCCGGGGCGCACGAGCCCCGGCCGGTCGTCGCGGCGCGCCGACCGGCCGCCGTGGGAGGGTCGCGGGCATGAAGCGCGACCCGTCCCTCGTCACGCTCTCCCACGACCACCACCAGGCGCTGTTCGTCGCCCAGACGCTGCGCCGGGCGGACGGCGGGGACGCCGAGGCGGCCCGCGCCGCGTTCCGCGCCTTCTGGCGGGACGGCGGCGAGCGCCACTTCGAGATCGAGGAGCAGGTGCTGCTGCCGGCGTTCGCCGAGGTCGGCCGCGCCCACGATCCCCTCGTGCTGCGCGCGCTCGGCGACCACGTCGAGCTGCGCTGCCGGGCCCGTCGGGCGTTCGCGGACGGCGATCCCGACGTCGAGGAGCTCGTCGCCCTGGGCACCCGGCTGAGCGAGCACGTGCGGCTGGAGGAGCGCGAGCTGTTCCCGCTGATCGAGGCGACGCTGCCGGCGGAGCGGCTCGCGGCGCTGGCCGGCGAGCTGCGAGCCGCGCACGACGCCTGACGGCCGGGCCGCCTGCGGTGCGGGCGGGCCGGACCGGGCCCGCGTCCCCGCTTCCGCGCGGGCCGGTCCGCGTACGCACGTTCGTCGAGCGGCGGGCCGCCGGGCTCGGGCGTCCGTCCAGCCGCGCGGCCGCGGGACGGCGTACGCGTCGGCGCGTCGGCGCTCGCACCCGGCGGGGACGCGCCAGGTCGCCGGCGGTCACCGTCCGGTCACGTCCTGGCCGGCCGGGCGCGGTTGCGTTCCGGCGGCGCGTCCGCCCCCGGCGCCGCCCCGCTCCCGACCGACCGACGAGTCCCCATGACCCCAGCACCCCTGCGCCGCGTGCGCCGCGCGGCGGCCCTCACCGCCGCCGCCGTCCTCGTCCCCTGCGCCGCCGCGCCCGCCGCGATCACCCAGGCCCACCTGGCCTTCACCGGCGACACGAGCACCACGATGGCCGTGACGTTCAAGGAGGACGCCGCCGCGGCCGACACCACGGCCCGCGCGTACGCCCGCCCCGCCGGCGGCGACGGCGGGGCGGCGGCCTGCGTGCGCGTCCCGGCCCCGACGGACTGCCGCGTCCTGCCGCTCACCCGGCGCGACGCGCAGGGCAAGGCCGGCACGGGGCCGTCCTACGCGTTCTTCACGGGCACCTTCACGGGCCTGACGCCCGGCGCCCGCTACGACTGGTTCGCGACGACCGACGTCACCCCCGCCGGCGTCGCCCCCGGCACGTTCGCGACCGCGCGCGGCGGCGACGCCCCGTACACCGCCGCCACCTACGGCGAGGTCCACGTCGACGACGGCGACGACGTCGTCCCCTTCGGCGCCGCGCACCCGGGCGACTACAGCGTGCAGGGCGTCGTGGGCCTGAACCACGCCAACGACGTCGTGCGCCGCCAGCCCACGCGGCCGGCGTTCGTCGTCTCGTCCGGCGACAACCTCAACGACGGCACGCAGGAGGACAAGTGGGACCGCCTGCTGAGCGGCACCTACGCCTTCCCCGACGGCCACCTGCTGGACCCCGAGCCGACGCGGTCGCTGCTGGGCAGCGTGCCGTTCCTCTCCGCCCTCGGCGACCACGAGTACAAGAACACGGCGGTCAAGGGCACCGCGTCGCCGCTGTACTACGCGCACTTCCCCAACCCGGCCAACGGCCCGGCCGGCCAGGAGGACCGCTCGTACTCCTACGACTACGACGGCGTGCACTGGACGATCCTCGAGGCCAGCCCCGGCGCCAAGCCGTCGGCGTTCCCCGACGCGTGGAAGCGCGAGCTGGAGTGGCTGGACGCCGACCTGAAGGCCGCGTCGACGCGCACGCGCTTCCAGATCGTCGTGATGCACCAGCCGCCGTTCCACTCCAAGACGAGCCGCGTGTACCCCGAGTACGCCGACCCCGAGCTGCGCGACGACGTGCTGCCGATCTTCGACCGCTGGGGCGTCGAGGCCGTCGTCTCGGGCCACGACGCGCACAACGTCCGCAGCTTCCCGCTCGTCGGCGTGCCGACGAAGGACCGCCAGGAGGGCGAGCCGAAGGTCTCCCCCGAGATCGTCGCGCCCGGCCACGGCACCACGTACCTGGAGCAGTCGACCACCGGCAAGAACTACGACGGGCTCCTGGACGCGGAGCCGTGGGTGGCCTGGTCGCAGTCCACCGCGACGATGCCCGCGGTGCTGCTCTTCACGTTCGGCGAGCGGTCGATCAGCGCCCGCTTCGTGCGGACGGACGCGGTCGACCCCGTGACCGGCGGCCTGGTGCCGACGGGGCAGCCCGTCGACAGCTTCACGATCCCCCAGGTGCCGGTGCCGGGCAGCGACGCGCCGCCCGCCGGGCCGACGGGACCGGCCGGGACGGACGGGCGCGACGGGGCGCCCGGCGCGGCGGGACGGCCCGGCGCCGCCGGCGCGACGGGGGCGGTCGGCCCGGCCGGCGCGACCGGCGCCCGGGGCCCGGCCGGCCGCGACGCGCGCGTGCGCTGCCGCGTCGCGCCCGCGTCCCGGCGCCGCCACGTCGTCTGCACGGTCCGGGGCGCGGCCGGCCGCGCGCGGCTCGTCGTCGGGCCCGCGCGCCTCGTCCGCGGCGGCCGCACGGTGGCGCGCGGCCCGCTCTCCACCCTGCGCGCCCCGCGCCCCCTGGGGCGTGGCCGCTACCTGCTGCGCGTGCGCGTCGGCGGCGAGCGGCTGGCGCTGCCGGTGCGCCTGGGCTGAGCGCCGCGCGGGGCGGCGGCCTGCGGCCGTCGCCCCGCCCCGCCCCGCCGCGGTGGCGACCCGGCGGCCCGGCCCGCCGGCGCGGCTCTGCCGGCGGGCGCGCCGCGGGGCGTCCGCTAGCCCACCCGCAGCCGCCCGTCGCGCAGCTCGTGCGCGGCGGCGCCCAGCCGCGCGGCGTCGCGGGGGTCGTGGCTGACGACCAGGGCGGGGACGCCCAGCGCGGCCACCGCGTCCCGGACGACCGCGGCCGCCGCGTCGTGCGCGGCGGCGTCGAGGGCCGAGAACGGCTCGTCCAGCAGCAGCGCCGTCGGGCGCCGCGCCAGCGCGCGGGCCAGCGCCACCCGCTGGCGCTCGCCGCCCGACAGCGCCGCCGGCCGGGCGTCCGCGCGATCCGCCAGGCCCAGCCGGTCGAGCCAGTCCAGCGCCGCGGCGCGGCGCGCGGCGCGCGGGCGGTCGCCGAGCGCGAAGGCGACGTTGCGCCACGCCGGCAGGTGGCCGAAGAGCGCGTCCTCCTGCACCGCCACCCCGACGCGCCGCTCGCGGGGCCGCACGTCGATCCCCCGGGCGGCGTCGAACCAGGTCTCCCCGCCGCAGGCGACCGTCCCGGCGTCCGGGCGCAGCAGCCCGGCGAGGGCCCGCAGGACCGTCGTCTTGCCCGCGCCGGAGGGCCCGACCACCAAGGCGATCGCGCCCGCCGTCACCGCCACGTCGGCCGCGAACGCCCGGTCGCCGCGCCGCACCTCGAGCTCAGCGCGCAGCACGGTCGCCCTCCCCGCGCGCCCCCAGCAGCCGGGCGCCGAGCAGCAGCACCGCCGAGACGACGACGAGGACCGCCGACAGGGCGATCGCACCGGGGAAGTCGGTGCCGAAGCGCGCGTAGATCTCCAGCGACGCGGTCCGCGTGACCCCGGCCAGCGAGCCGGCGAACATGAGCGTGGCGCCGAACTCGCCGAGCGCGCGGGCGAACGCGAGCGTCGCCCCCGCCCCCAGCCCGGGGGCGGCCAGCGGCACCGCCACGCGCAGGAACACCCCCGACTCGCGCGCCCCGGACAGCCGCGCGGCGTCGAGCGTCGCGGGATCGAGCGCCGCGAAGGCGCTCTGCGCCTGCCGCAGGTGGAACGGCCCGGCGACGAAGACGAGCGCCAGGACGACCGCCCCGAACGTCAGCGGCAGGCGCACCCCGGCGTCGGCGAGCGCGCCGCCGAGCAGCCCGTTCGGCCCGAACGCCGCGAGCAGGCCGATGCCGGCCACCGCGGGCGGCAGGACGAGGGGCAGCTCGAGCAGCGTGCTGACCGCGGCGCGCCCCGGGAAGCGCCACGTCGCCAGGGCGTACGCGGCGGGCGTCCCGACCAGGACGACGATCGCGACCGCCAGCGCGGACCCGGCGACGGACAGGCCGAGCGCCGTCAGGCTCTCGCTCGTCCGCAGGCTCGCCCACAGGTCGCCCGGCGGCACGTCGGTGAGGATCCCGACGAGCGGCAGGGCCAGGAAGCAGAGCGCCGCCGCCAGCGCCAGGCCCGCGAGCAGGCCGAACGGGGTGGGACGACGCACGGGCTACCGGGCCGCGGCGGCCGGCAGGAAGCCCGCCGCGCGCAGCGCCCGGCCGCAGCCCCCCGAGCGCAGGTCGTCGACGAAGGCCCGCGCCGCCGCGGCCTGCGGCGTGCCGACGACCACCGCCGCGGCGTAGGCGGCCCGCGGCCCCAGGCGCGCCGGCAGCGCGATCGCGCGCACCGCGCCCTTCGTCGCCCGCACGTCGGTGCGGTAGACGAACGCGGCGTCGACGACGCCCTGCTGCAGCTTCGCCAGGACGCTCTTGACGTCCGGCTCCTCCGTGCGGACGCGCGCCTCGATCGCGCGGCGCTGCGCGGCCGGCAGCTGGGCGAGGACCTTGCGCGTGTACGAGCCCACCGGCACGCTCGCCGAGCCGATCGCCAGCGTGGCGGCGTCGTCGCGCACCAGGTCGTCGAGGCCGCCGACCGTCGCCCCGTCGGCGGGCACGGCCAGCACCAGCTCGTTGCCGGCGAAGGCCACCGGCGCGCCGACCTTGCCCTCCTCGTGGAGCTGCTGCGGGATCGTCGTGTTCGCGGCCGCGAGCACGTCGCCGCCGGCGCCCTGGCGGATCTGGGCGGCCAGCTCGTCCGAGCCGCCGAACGACAGCCGCACCCTCGCCGGCGCGTAGTCCTTCGCGCACGCCGTGAGGGCGTCGGTCAGCGACGCGGCGGCCTGGACGGTCAGCGTCGGGCGCGCGCCCCGGTCGGTCGCGTCGTCGCCCCCGCAGCCCGCGACGCCGGCCGCCGCCAGGAGGGCCGCGGCGACGGCGGTCGCCCGGCGCCGCGACGGCCGGCTCATGCCGCCGTCCCCCGCTCCACCATGACCGACGTCGACTTCACCATCGCCGTCGCGGCCACGCCGGGCGCCAGCCCCAGCTCCTCGACCGCGTCGCGCGTGATGAGCGACGTGATGCGGTGCGGCCCCGCCTCGATCTCGACGAGCGCGACGACGCCCGTGACCTCGACCGAGAGCACCGTGCCCGCGAAGCGGTTGCGGGCCGACACCCCGTCCCCGGTCGCGTGGCGCTCCGGACGGGACGTCAGCCGCTCGATCTCCGCCCGCGGCACGCGCCGCTGGTTGCGCTCGTCGCGCACCGTCCGGATCCGCCCGCCGCGGTCCCAGCGACGGAGCGTGTCGGCGCTGATCCCGAGCGCCTTGGCGGCGTCGCCGACGGAGAGGGCGTCGTCCATGCCGAGACTGTTGCACAGGCAGCGCCTATGCGCCGGCCCGCCGAACGCCGCCCCGCCGCTTGTCCAGGGGGCCACCCGTCCCCCTCCACGCGTCCAACACCCGGCGGACAAGGTCGCCGGCCGAACCTGCCCCGGTCGGACAACGGCGCCCCTCCCGACCGGACCTAGCCTCGGTGCACGTCGTCGACACGTCGCCCCGGTGGCCACCGGATCGGCATCCCGCACCACTCCGCGGACCCTCCCGACCCCCAGCCCACACCGCCCCGCCATGCGCCTCCACGACCCCGAGATCACCGACCGTCCCGACCCCGCCGCCGCGCTCGCCGCGCCGGCCCGCGCCGCCGCCGCGCCACGCGCCCGCCGCCGCGGCCGGTGGATCGACGACTGGAACCCCGACGACGAGGCCTTCTGGGCCCGCAAGGGCCGCCGGATCGCCCGCCGCAACCTCGCCCTCTCCGTCTTCGCCGAGCACGTCGGCTTCTGCCTGTGGGCGATCTGGGGCATCGTCGCGATCAACCTGCCCAACGTCGGCATCGCGCTCTCGCTGGCGGAGACGTTCCTGCTGACCGCGCTGCCCAACCTGGTCGGCGCGTTCCTGCGCATCCCCTACACGTTCGCCGTGCCGCGCTTCGGCGGCCGCGCGTGGACCGTCTTCTCGGCGTCGCTGCTCTTCGTCCCGGCGCTGCTGCTGGCGATCGTGGTGCCGAGCGGCTGGCTGCGCGAGCAGGCGCACGACACGCAGCTGCTCGTCCTGGCGCTGTGCGCCGCGACGGCGGGGTTCGGCGGAGGCAACTTCAGCTCCTCCATGGCGAACATCTCGTACTTCTACCCCGAGCGCCGCAAGGGCGCGGCCCTGGGGATCAACGCCGCGGGCGGCAACCTGGGCGTCGCCGTCACCCAGCTGCTCGTGCCGCTGGTGATCATCGTCGGCGTCCCCGCCGCCGCGGTGAAGGCGTCGCCGCACGAGGTGCACCTGGCCTACGCCGGCCTGATGTGGCTGCCGCTGATCACGATCGCGGCGGTCGGGGCGTACCGGTACATGGACAGCCTGACCCAGGCGAAGGCGGACCCGCGCTCGTACGCCCGGGCCGCGCGGCAGCCGCACGCCTGGATCGTCTCGGTGCTCTACATCGGCACCTTCGGGTCGTTCATCGGCTACAGCTTCGCGCTGCCGCTCGTCGTCAAGAACACGTTCCCCGAGTTCCTGGCCAACCATCCGTTCATCGCGACGTACCTGGCCGGGCTCGGCTTCGTCGGCGCGCTCGTCGGCTCCGTCGCCCGCCCGCTGGGCGGCTGGCTCGCCGACCGCGTCGGCGGGGCGCGGGTCACCCTGGCGTGCTTCCTGGGGATGGCGGCGGCCACGCTCGTCGCGATCGCCGGCGTGAACGGCCGCTCCTTCGGCGTCTTCTTCGGCGCGTACGTCGCGATCTTCGTCCTCGCCGGCGCCGGGAACGGCTCGACGTACCGGATGATCCCGGCGATCTTCGCCGCGCTCGGCCGCCGGCAGGGCGACGACGCCGCCACGCGCCTGGACTTCAAGCGTCAGGCCGCGGCGGTCATCGGGATCGCCGGCGCCGTCGGCGCGTTCGGCGGCTTCCTCATCCAGCTCGCGTTCCGCCAGGCGTCGCTCGGCGCGTCGCAGGCCGTCACCGCCGCCGAGACGCCCGCCGCCAAGGTCGCCGCCGCCGCGCAGCACGCCGACTGGTCCGTCGGCGCCCTGTGGGTGTTCCTGGGCGCCTACCTCGCCATGGCCCTCGTGACGTGGGCCTGCTACCTGCGCCGCGCCCCCGCCGGCCGGCTCGTCCCCAGCGTCGCCGGCGCGTCCGTCTGACCCTCGCGACCCGAGAGACGACCCCATGACCCTTCCCATCCACCGCACCGACGTCCTGGTCGTCGGCGGCGGCATCGCCGGCCAGGCGGTGTGCGAGGCGCTCCGCGCGCGCACCGCCGACCTGTCGATCGCCCTCGTCTGCGAGGAGCCGCGGCTGCCGTTCGACCGCGTGTCCCTGTCCCACCTGCTCGTCGACGGCAAGGACCCGGAGGCGCTGCAGCTGCGGCCCGACGACTGGTACGCGGACCACCGCGTCGACCTGTTCGTCGGCGACGCCGTGGAGGCCCTCGACCTGGACGGCGGCCGCGCCCGGCTGGCGTCGGGGATCGCCGTCGTCTTCGGCCGCGTGGTCCTCTGCACCGGGTCCGAGCCGCTCATGCCGCCGCTGCCCGGGATCGACCTGCCGGGCGTGATCCCGTTCCGCGGCCCCGAGGACTGCCAGGCCATCCGCGACGCCGCCGCGGTCGGGACCGAGGTGGCGGTCATCGGCGGCGGCCTGCTCGGGCTCGAGGCCGCCTACGGGGTGGCCACGCAGGGCGCCCCCGCCACCGTCGTGCACCTGATGGACCGCCTGATGGAGCGCCAGCTCGACGACCCCGCCGCCGCGCTGCTCGAGCCCGCGCTGGCCGGCCTGGGCGTGACCGTCCTGCTGGAGCGGCAGACCGCCGCGATCCTGGGGACCGACCGGGCGGAAGGCCTGCGCTTCGCCGATGGCGAGGAGCTGGCCTGCGGCCTGGTCGTCGTCTCGATCGGCATCCGCGCCCGCACCGCGCTGGCGTCCGCCGCCGGCCTGACGTGCGAGCGCGGGATCGTCGTCGACGACGCGATGGTCGCCTCGCACCCGCGGGCGCTGGCCGTCGGCGAGTGCGCCGAGCACCGCGGCCAGGTCTACGGCATCGTCGCGCCGATCCACGAGCAGGCCGAGGTGGCCGCCGAGACGCTGCTGCGCCTGGACGCCGCGGGCGCCACGATGGACGTCGAGGACGGCGAGCTGCCCGCCGGCGCCCGCTACGACGGCTCGATCCTGTCGGCGAAGCTCAAGGTGCTCGGGGTCGACGTCGTCTCGATCGGCGACGCCGTGGCGCGCCCCGGCGACCCCGCCCCGCCCACGTCGGTGGCCACGAGCGACCCGGCGGCCGGGGTCTACCGCAAGCTCGTCGTCCGGGACGGCGTGGTGACCGGCGCGATCCTCGTCGGCGACGTGCGCGGCCACGAGCTGCTGCTCGACGGCGTGCGGACCGGCCGCGCGACGGACGACCCGCTCGCGCTGCTGGCCGAGGCGTCGCAGGCCTCCCCCGCCGACCTGCCCGACGCCGCACAGGTCTGCAACTGCAACGGCGTCTGCAAGGGCGAGATCGTCCGCGCGATCCAGGAGCACGACCTGGGATCCACCCAGGAGGTCGTCGCCACCACCCGCGCGGGGGCGGGCTGCGGATCCTGCAAGCCGACGGTGACCGAGATCCTGAAGGTCGTCCGCGGCGGCCAGGTCGACGAGGCCACGTACCTGTGCCCGTGCCGCAGGCAGACCCGCGAGGACCTGGCGGCCGTCGCCCGCGAGCAGGGCGTCACCTCCGTGTCGGAGCTCTCGGCCGCGTGCGGCGCGGGGCGCGAGTGTGGGGCCTGCAAGCCGGGCCTGGCGTACCTCGTCTCCGAGCTGAACGACAACCGCCACCGCGAGGAGCGCCACGCCCGCTTCATCAACGACCGCGTGCACGGCAACATCCAGAAGGACGGCACGTTCTCCGTCGTCCCGCGGATGCGCGGCGGCGTCACGACCCCGTCCGAGCTGCGCCGCATCGCCGACGTCGCCGAGCGCTTCGACGTGCCGTGCGTGAAGGTCACGGGCGGCCAGCGCATCGACCTGCTGGGGATCAGGAAGGAGGACCTGCCGGCGGTCTGGGAGGCCCTCGACATGCCGTCGGGCTACGCCTACGCGAAGTCGGTCCGCACCGTGAAGACCTGCGTCGGCGCCGAGTTCTGCCGCTTCGGCCTGGGCGACTCCATGAACGCGGGGATCGAGCTGGAGCAGATGATCGAGGGCCTCTACACGCCCCACAAGGTCAAGCTCGCCGTGTCCGGCTGCCCGCGCAACTGCGCCGAGTCGCTCATCAAGGACATCGGCCTCGTCGCGATCGAGGGCGGCTGGGAGGTCTCGGTCGGCGGCTCGGGCGCCGGCACCGTCCGGCAGACGCAGCTGCTCGCGCGCGTCGACACGAAGGACCGCGCGCTCGACGTCGCGATCGTCTTCCTGCAGTACTACCGCGAGCACGGCGAGTACCTGGAGCGCACCGCGCCGTTCGTCGACCGCGTCGGCCTGGAGACGATCAAGGCCGCCGTGCTGGACGAGGCGTCCGGCGAGCCCGACCGGCTGCGCGAGCGCTTCCGCATCGCCAAGGCCGCGTGCGACCCGGACCCGTGGCGCGAGCGCCGCGCGCCCGCCGTGCCGCGGCAGTTCGCCGAGCTGGACTCCGAGGCCACGCCGATCGGCCCGCCGCCCGGCGGCGCCCCGCCCGCGGTCGCCGCGGTCGAGGGCGAGCGCGCCGGCGGCCCCGGCGGCGTGCTGTCGATCCAGCGGGTGCTCGGCGCCCCCACCCGGAAGGCCACCGATGCCTGATCTCGCCGTCCCCGCCACCGCCGACGCGCTGCGCGCCGAGGGCTTCGCCGACGTCGGCGCCGCCGCCGACGTGCCGCCGCTCGAGGGCCGGCGGGCCACCGTCGACGGGCGCCGCGTCGCCGTGTTCCGGCTGCCCGACGGGTTCGCCGCCACCGACGCCGCGTGCCCGCACCGGGGCGGTCCGCTGTCCGACGGCATCGTCGCCGACGACTGCGTCACCTGCCCGCTGCACAACTGGCGGCTGAACCTGCGCACCGGACGGGTCGCGGGGCAGGACGCCGCGATGCCGCTGCACCACGTCGTCGAGCGGGACGGCCGGCTGTGGGTCCGCCTGGCCGGCGCCTGCGACGGCCACCCTGCCGCCGGCGCCCCCGCGGCCCGGCGCGCGACGGCGGCGGCGCGCGCGTGAGCGGGGCCGAGCGCACCGTCCGCACCGGCTGCCCGTACTGCGGCGTCGGCTGCGGCCTGCGGGCCACGGTCGCCGACGGCCGGCTCGTGCGCGTGGAGGGCGATCCGGAGCACCCCGTCAACCGGGGCCGCACGTGCGCCAAGCCGCTCGCGCTGCCGGCGGCCGTGCACGCCCGCGACCGCGCGACCGTCCCCCGGCGCCGCGACCGTCCGGACGGCCCGTGGCGCGACGTCACGTGGGACGAGGGGATCGGGTGGGCGGCGGAGCGTCTGCGCGCCATCGTCGCCGAGCACGGGCCCGAGGCGGTCGCGTTCTACGTCTCGGGCCAGCTGCTGACGGAGGACTACTACGTCGTCAACAAGCTCGCGAAGGGCTTCCTCGGGACGAACACCGTCGACTCCAACTCGCGCCTGTGCATGAGCTCGGCCGTCGCCGGCTACAAGGCGACCTTCGGCACGGACGGGCCGCTGCCGAGCTACGACGACCTGGACCAGGCCGACTGCGTCCTGCTGCTCGGCTCGAACGCCGCGGCGTGCCACCCGATCGTGTGGCAGCGGATCCGCGCGGCGCAGGCGCGCACGGACCGTCCCGGCTGCCAGGTCATCGTCGTCGACCCGCGGCGCACGCCCACCGCGGCCGAGGCCGACCTGCACCTGCCCGTGCTGCCCGGCGCCGACGTCCCGCTGCTGCTGGGGATGCTGCACGTCATCGACCGCGACGGGCTGACGGACGACGCCTACCTGGACGCGCACGTCGAGGGCTGGGACGCGCTGCGCACGCAGGTGCGGGAGTGGCCGCCGGAGCGCGCCGCGCGGGTCGCCGGCGTGGACGAGGCGCTGCTCGTCGACGCCGCACGCCGGTTCGCCACCGCCGGCGCCGCCATGACCTGCTGGACGATGGGCGCCAACCAGTCGACGGTCGGCACCGACAAGAACCGCGCGCTGCACGCCCTGTGCCTGGCGACGGGCCAGATCGGCCGGCCCGGCACCGGCCCGCTCTCGCTCACCGGTCAGCCGAACGCGATGGGCGGGCGCGAGGTGGGCGGGCTGGCCGGCATGCTCCCCGGCTACCGCGACGCGCGCTCGGCCGCGGACCGCGAGGCCGTGAACACCTACTGGCGGCTGCCCCCGACCGCCGCGGGGATCAGCGAGCGCCCCGGACTCGTCGCGACCGACCTGGTCGACGCGCTGCACGACGGCACCGTCAAGGCCGTCTGGGTCGTCGCCACGAACCCCGCGGTCTCGCTGCCGGACTCCGCGAAGGTGGCCGCGGCGCTGCGGCGCGCCGAGCTCGTCGTGGTCCAGGACGCCTACCACCCGACGGAGACGACGGCGCTCGCGCACCTGGTCCTGCCGGCCGCCGCGTGGCCGGAGAAGGCGGGCACCACGACCAGCTCGGAGCGCCGCGTCACCCTGATGCGCCCGGCGCTGCCGCCGCCGGGCGAGGCCCTGCCCGACTGGCGCATCGTGGCGAAGCTCGCGGCGGCGCTGGGCTGGGAGGAGCACTTCGCCTGGCCCGACGCGGCCGCGGTCCACGCCGAGCTCGTCGGCCTGACCGCGGGCCGCACGTGCGACCAGACGGGGATCACGCACGCGCGGCTGGCCGCCGGCGGCAGCGTCCGCTGGCCCTACACGCAGGACGACGCGCGCCGCGAGGCCGACGCCCGCGATCCGTTGCTGGCCGCCGAGGCCCGCGCCGCCGGGACCGAGGCGCCGGCGGGGATCGACCGCGCGACGCACAGCGCGCGGCTGCACCCCGACGGCTGCTTCCCCACCCCGACGGGCCGCGCGCGGCTGGGCCGGCTGCGCACGGACGGGATCGCCGAGGCGCCGGACGACGACCATCCCCTGATCCTCACCACCGGCCGCACCGGCGGGCAGTGGCACACGATGACCCGCACGGGCCGGGCGCCCGAGCTGCTCGCCGCGGACCCCGAGCCGTTCGTCGAGCTGCACCCGGACGACGCGGCCCGCGCCGGGGTGGCGGACGGCGAGCGGGTGCGGATCGTCTCGCGCCGCGGCAGCGTGCTCGTGCGCGCCCGGACGGCGGCCGGCGACGACGGGGCCGCCCGGATCCGACCCGGCGTCGCGTTCGCGCCGTTCCACTGGGGGCTGCTGCACGCGCCCGCCGGTGCCGGGCAGCTCAACGCGGTCAGCCACGACGCGACCGATCCCGTCTCGCGCCAGCCCGAGCTGAAGGCGATCGCCGTGCGGGTGGAGGCGCTGGTGGCCCCGGCCGCCGCCCCGGCCCCGGCGGCCGGGCGGCGCCGGCGCGAACGACTCGTGGTCGTCGGCGGCGGGATGGCGTCGGTCGCGGTGCTGGAGGCGGTGTTCGCCCACCGCGGCTCGGCGCACTGGGACACGACGATCCTGGCGGGCGAGGACGCCCCGCCGTACGACCGGGTGCGGATCTCGCACCTGGTCCGTCCCGGCGCCGCCGACGACGACGTCGACCTGCGGCCCGCCGAGTGGTACGCCGCGCACGACGTGGCCCTGCGGCTGGGCGCCTGGGTGCACCGCCTCGACACCGCGGCGAAGGAGGTGGTCCTGGAGAGCGGCGAGCGGGTGCCGTACGACCGGGCGGTGCTGTGCACGGGCTCGCAGCCCGCGATGCCGCCGATCCTGGGCCTGGACCTGCCGGGCGTGCTGCCGTTCCGCACCCGCGCGGACGCCGCGGCGCTGAACGCCGCGGTGCGGCCCGGGGCGATGGCCACCGTCATCGGCGGCGGCCTGCTGGGCCTGGAGGCCGCGGCGGGCCTGGCCGAGCACGGCGCCAGCGTCACGATCGTCCACCTGGGCGACCGGCTGATGGACCGCCAGCTGGACCGCGGCGCCGCGCGTCTGCTCGAGCGGCGCATCCGCGAGCTGGGGATCCAGCTGCTGCTCGCGCAGCAGACCGACCGGATCGTCGGCGGCGCGGCCGTGTCCGGCGTGCGCTTCGCCGACGGCGACGAGCTGGCGAGCGACCTGGTCGTCGTCGCCACGGGCATCCGGCCCGAGATCCGCGTGGCCAAGCGCTCCGGCCTGGCGTGCGCGCACGCGATCACGGTGGACGACGAGCTGCGCACGAGCGCCCCCGACGTGTGGGCGGTCGGCGAGTGCGCGCAGCACCGCGGCGTGGTCTACGGGCTGTGGCCGCCGATCGCCGCGCAGGCCCGCACCGCCGGCGCCGCCATCGCGGGCGTCCCCGCCGGGTACCAGGGCAGCCCGCTCGCCACCACCCTGAAGGTCGTCGACGTCGACCTGTTCGCGTGCGGACACCCCTGGGTCGACACGGACGAGGACGACGTCGACGAGGTCATCGCGGTCGACACCCGCCGCGGCGTCTACCGCCGGCTGGCGCTGCGGGACGGGCGGCTGGCCGGCGCCGCGCTGCTCGGCGACCTGGCGCTCGCGCCCGAGCTGACCGAGCTGACGGCGGGCGGCCCGGCGGGCGTGGGCGGGGCCCCCGTGCCCGACGAGCTGCTCGACGCGGTCGTCGGCGGCGAGGCGGCGCCCCGCCCGGTGCCCGACGCCCAGCTCGTCTGCTCGTGCCACCAGGTCACGGCCGGGACGATCCGCGGCGCCGTCGCCGACGGCTGCGACACCCTGCGCGCCGTCCGCGACGCCACCGGGGCGTCGGGCGGCTGCGGCGGCTGCGCCAGCCGGGTGCAGGCGCTGCTGGAGCGCGGACGGGTGGCGGCCGAGGTGCCCGCCGGGTGAGGGACCGACGGTCCGCCCGCGGCGCGGCCCCGACCGCCGCGCCGGGCCCACGTCCGCCTCCCGCGGTGCTACACCTGCACCGTCCCGCCGCGCCGCGCGGGCCCCGACTCCCACCCACCGAGACCGCCATGACCGCCGTCACCACGCCCCCGGGCCGCACCCTCGCCGAGGAGGGCGGGCTGCGGCTGGAGTTCGTCCGCGTCTTCGCCCGCCCCGTCGCGCAGGTGTGGAGCGCCCTGACCGAGACGAGCCGCACCGTCCACTGGATCGGTCCGTGGACCGGCGACCCCGCCACGGGGTCCGTCGAGCTGACGATGACCGCCGAGGAGGGCGAGCCGGCGTCGACCGTCACCGTGCACGCGTGCGAGGCGCCGCACCGCCTCGTGGTGGGCATGGCGAGCTGGCGCCTCGACGTGACGCTGACGCCCGAGGGCGACGGCACCCGGCTCGTCCTCTCGCAGCCCCTGAACGACGGCGACGACCCGACCACGATCGGCCCCGGCTGGCACTACTACCTGGACCGCCTGGCCGCCGAGGTCGACTTCACCCAGCCCACCGACGCCTGGGACGACTACTACCCGGGGCTGAAGGACGTCTACGCCGCGCCGTAGCGGGGGCCTACTCCCGCGGCTCGCGCTCCTCCAGGTCGATCCACGTGCTGTCGGGGCCGCGCAGCTGGGCGCGGACGAGCTCGCCGACCAGGCCGGAGCCGATCCGCACGACGATCTCCGTGCCGTCGGCGGTCGTCGTCCGCAGGTCGTCCTCGCCGAGGACCAGCTGGCCGCGGTCGACGACCTCGCCGTCCACGCGCAGGGTCGCGCGGTTGAGCACGATCAGCTTCTTGTCGAACTCCAGCTCGACGTCGTGGCCCGCGAACGTCGTGCCGTAGCGCTTCGTCGCGTAGCCCTGGTACCGCTCCATGGTGCCTCCCTGGTGGTGGACGCTTCGCCGGGCTCGTACCCACTCCGGCGGCGAACCCGCGGGAGATGTCCGCGGACGCGTCCTACCCGTCGCGGAACGCCCAGCCGAAGCGGAACGCCACGTGCAGCAGCGCGATGGTCGCGGGGTCGCGCAGCGAGCGGCCCAGCCGCTCCTCGATCCGCGTCAGCCGGTAGCGGAGCGAGTTGGGGTGCAGGTGCAGCGCCTGCGCGGTGCGGGTCACGTCGAGGTTGCGCTCCAGGAACACGCGCAGCGTCTCCTCGAGCGGCGGGCCGCCGAGCGCTGCGACCACCGCGTCGCGGCGGGGCCCGAACAGTGCCGGATCCGCGTCGCAGACGAGCGTCGTGACCAGGTCCAGGTCGTCGTGCGCGAGCACGTGGGAGCGGCCGTCGGGGCGGGGCGACGTCGCGAGCTGCTGCAGCGCGAAGCGGGCGTCCTGGTACGAGCGCGGCAGCTCCTCGACCGCCGTCGTCGTCCGTCCGACGCCGCCGTCGAGCGGCCCGCCGGCCGACGCCAGCTCGTGCAGCGGCGCCTCGAGCACCGCGTCCAGGCCCGCGGGCGCCACAAGGATCAGGTCGCAGTCGCGCTCGGTCAGGACGAACGGCACGCCGGCGCCGGTCAGGTGCACCTCGAGCTCGGCCCGCACCCGGGCGAGCGCCTGGGCCCGCGCCTCGGGCGCCGCCTCGCGGGCGCGGCGCGGCCGCACGATCCCCACCTGCAGCGGGTCGCCGACCGACAGCCCGAGCGCCGCGGCGCGGTGCGCGACGTGCCGCCGCCCGCCCGTCGGCAGCCGCCAGCCCAGCAGCTCCTCGGCCAGCTCGGCGCGCACCTCGCGCGCCTCGACGGGCCGCGGCGGCCGCGCCCGCTCGATCAGGCGCACCAGCCGCTCGGCCGCCAGCAGCGCCTGGCGCGCCAGGTGGTCGGGCAGCGCCTCGCCCGCGCCGACGACGACGAGCCAGCGCCGCGCGCCCAGGCGGTCGCTGACGGGCGCGGTGACGTAGCGCCGCCCCCGCACGTGGTGCAGGCCGACGCCCTTGCCGCCGCGCAGCGGCCCCCACAGCTCGTCCGGCAGCGCGGCGTCGGGCGCCCCGGACACCGTCCCGGCCTCGTCCGCGATCAGCGCCGTGCCGGTCAGGAGCGAGCCCAGGCGCCGCAGCACCTCGGCCTCGGGCTCGGGCGCCGAGAGCGCCTCCATCAGGTGGCTCTGGATCGCGAGCGCGCGCTGGGCCACCTGCAGCTCGTGCGGCGCGGCCTGCTCGGCCACCGCGTCGACGAGCAGCCGGAACGGCGTCGCCGCGGGCACGGCGACGAGCGGCACGCCGAGCGCGGCGCACGCCTCGACCACGCCCCTCGGCACCGCGTGGTGCACCAGCCCGACCGCGAACCCGATCGCCGCGGCGCGCGCCTCGAACGCCCGCTCGACCAGCAGCCGCTGCACGTGGGCGCCCGGACCGATCGCGACGCCCGTCGTCAGCAGCATCCCGCCGTCCTCCAGCCACGGCCGCGGATCCGGCAGGTCGCACACCTCGGCGCTGCCGATGCGCACGGCCACCGGGTCGGCGCCGTCGCTCAGCAGGCGAAGTCCGAGCTCGCGGCGGGCGAGGAGGTCGGCGAGGGTGATCACGGGCGGAGGCGGTCCGCCGGGCGGCGGACGGTCGCGGGGCAGTCTCCCCCCTCGGCCGTCGCGGGTCCACCCGCCGGACGTCGTGCAGCCCACGAACGGTTCGTGCGTCCTCCAGAGGCCGGCGGGAGAACACTGCGGGCCACCGGAGCCCCCCGCTCCCGACAGGAAAGGGCACGATGAGCAGCGAGAAGGACAGCAGGACGGTGGTGGCCGTCGACGTCGGCGGCACGTTCACCGACGTCTGCGTGCTGGACCAGACCACGGGCGCGCTCGAGGTCGCGAAGGTCCCCTCCACCCCCGACCCGATCGACGGCGTGCTGGCCGGCGTCGCCCACGCGGGCGTCGACCTGGAGCGCGTGGCGCTCTTCTGCCACGGCACGACGGTCGCCACGAACGCCCTCATCACCCGCCGCCTGCCGCGCGCGGCGATGGTGACGACGAAGGGCTTCCGCGACGTCATCGAGATCCGCCGCGGCACCCGCGACGACCTGTGGGACGCCTACAAGGACAACGCCGAGCCGTACGTGCGCCGGCGCGACCGCTTCGAGGTCGCCGAGCGGATCGACTGCGAGGGCAACGTCGTCGAGGCGTTCGACGAGGAGGGCGCCCGCGAGGTGGCGCGCATCCTGGGCCGCCGCGGCGTCGAGTCGGTCGCGGTCTGCTTCATCAACGCCTACGCCAACCCCGAGCACGAGGAGCGGATGGCGGCCATCCTGCAGGAGGTCCTGCCGGACGTGTCGGTCTCGACGTCGAGCGGCGTGCTGCCCGAGCTGTTCGAGCACGAGCGGTTCTCCACGACGGTCGCCAACGCCGTCCTCTCGCCGCTCGTCTCGGGCTACGTCAACCGCCTGGGCGAGAGCCTGAAGGACGACGGCTACGACGGCGACCTGCTGATCCTGCACTCCGGCGGCGGGGTGATGACGCCCGAGGCGGTGCAGAAGCTGTCCGTGCGCCTGGCGGCGTCGGGCATCGCGGCCGGCGCGGTCGCGTGCCAGCACACCGCGGCGCTCTGCGGCTACCCCAACGCCATCGGCCTGGACATGGGCGGCACGAGCACGGACATCTCGCTCGTCCACGACGGTCAGCTGCGCACGACGAACGAGTGGTTCGTCGAGTACGGCTACCCCATCTGCTTCCCGTCGATCGAGGTGCTGACGATCGGCGCCGGCGGCGGCTCGCTCGGCACGATCGACGCCGCCGGGTCGCTGCGCAACGGGCCGCAGTCCGCCGGCTCGGTCCCCGGCCCCGCGGCCTACGGCCAGGGCGGGACGGAGCCGACGAACACCGACGCCAACGTCGTCCTGGGCCGCCTGGGCGCCCAGCTGGCCGGCGGCGAGATGACGCTCGACCCGGCGCCCGCCGAGGAGGCGATCCGCACGCGCATCGCCGAGCCGCTCGGCCTGTCCGTCCCCGAGGCCGCCAGCGCGATGCTGCAGGTGGCCAACGCCAACATGGCCGACGCGGTCCGCCTGATCTCGCTGCAGCGCGGCTACGACCCCCGCGAGTTCGCCCTCGTCGTCTTCGGCGGCGCCGGCGCGCTGCACGGCGCCGCGCTCGCCAAGGAGCTGTCGATCCCGACCGTCGTCGTGCCGCCGCGGCCCGGCGCGTGGTCGGCGCTCGGCTGCCTGATGGTCGACATCCGCCACGACCTCTCCACGATGTTCCTGGCCGCCGCCGGCGACGCGGAGCCCGCCGACATCGAGGCCGCGTTCGCCGAGCTCGAGGCCGAGGGCCGCGCGATGCTCGAGGCCGAGAACGTCCCCGCCGACAAGATCCGCCTGGAGCGCTCGATCGCGATGCGGTACCTGGGCCAGTGGCGCTCGATGGACGTCGCCGTCGAGGCGCCGCTGACCGACCTGGGCCCGGCGGTCGAGCAGTTCCACCGCGAGCACGAGCGCGAGTTCTCGTACCGCCGCGACGACGCGCCGGTCGAGCTCTACCGCCTGCAGCTGACCGCGATCGGCGAGACCGAGCGCGTCCGGCTGCCGCGCGAGGAGGAGCGCGCCGACGCCGCGCTGCCCGAGCCCGTCGTCGAGCGCGACGTCTGGTTCGACGGGCAGAGCGCCCCGCAGCGCACGCCGGTCTTCCGCCGCGACGACCTGCCGTCGGGCCTGCAGTTCGTGGGCCCCGCCGTCATCGACCAGCTGGACAGCACCACGCTCGTCCCGCCCGGCGTCCTCGTCGAGATCGACGAGTGGCGCAACATCCGCATGCACATCACCGAGGTGAGCTGATGACCCCCGCCACCGGCCCCGCCGTCACGGACGACGCCGCGGCGCTCGATCCCGTCACGTTCGAGGTCCTGAAGAACTCGTTCGTCACGCTCGTCGACGAGATGGCGGAGCAGATCCTCCGCACGTGCCACTCCTTCGTCATCTACTCGCGCGACTTCTCGTGCGCGCTGTGCGACGCCGAGGGCAACACGATCATGCAGGGCAGCCAGGACATCGCCGTCCACGTCGGCACCCTGCACCTGAAGGCGAAGGCGGTCCTGGAGGACTTCGCCGGCGACATCCACGAGGGCGACGTCTTCGCCGTCAACGACCCCTACCGCGGCGGCACGCACTTCTCGGACGTCTCGGTGATCCGGCCGATCTTCGCCGACGGCGAGCTCGTCGCGATGGCGCAGGCCAACGGCCACTGGGCCGACATGGGCGGCTCCGTCCCCGGATCGTTCGACGTCTCGGCGACGGACCACTTCGGCGAGGGCGTGCGCCTGCCGCCGGTGCGGATCGTCGACCGCGGCGTGGTCCGCCGCGACGTCATCGCCGTCATCGCGCACAACACCCGCGCGCCGGGCGACATCGTCGGCGACGCGCACGCCCAGATCGAGGCCACCCGCGTGGCCGAGCAGGAGGTCTTCCGGCTCGTCGACAAGTACGGCGCCCGCACGGTCGTCGCGGCGTTCGGCGCCGTGCAGGACTACGTCGAGCGCCTGACCCGCGCCCGCATCGCCGAGCTGCCGGACGGCACGTGGGAGACCGAGGACCACATCGACCTGGACCCCGCGTCGGAGGAGGGCCTGGTCGCGATCCGCCTGAAGATGGCGATCGAGGGCGACGAGATCCGCTACGACCTCTCGGGCTCGGACCCGGCGATCGCCAGCTTCCTCAACTCGGGCTTCGGCGTCGCGTTCTCCGGCGCGATCGCGTCGGCGAAGACGTTCATGCCCGACATCCCGCTCAACTCGGGCTTCTACCGCGCGGTCAAGGTCGACGTGGGCCCCGAGGGCACCGTCGTCAACGCCGGCTGGCCGAACGCGGTGACCGGCTGCGTCTCGGGCGCCTACGAGAAGATCATGTCGGCCGGCTTCGAGCTGTGGTCGCAGCTCATGCCCGAGCGGGCCCTGGCGTGCTGCTTCAACCTGGAGTACCTGCTCGTCGGCGGCCGCGACGCGCGACGCGACGACCGGCCGTTCTTCATGTGGTACGACTGGATGGCCGGCGGCTGGGGCGGACGCCACGGCAAGGACGGCCAGAACGCGACGTCGCCCGTCTTCGGCGTCGGCCTGGCGGTCCAGCCGCTCGAGGGCCAGGAGCGCCTGACGCCGGTGCTGACGTCGGCGCACGAGATCATCCCCGACTCGGGCGGGCCCGGCCTGCACCGCGGCGGCTGCGGCGTGCGCAAGGGCGGCACGCTCACCGACGTCGAGCACACGGTGATGAGCTACTGCTGCGACCGCGGCCGCGCGGTCACCTGGGGCATCGGCGGCGGCATGCCGTCGATCCCGCACGGCGTGTGGCTCAACCGCGGCACGGACCGCGAGCGCTACCTGGGCGCCAACTTCTCGGGCGTCGACGTCCAGCGCGGCGACCGCTTCGAGCGGCCCTCCGCCGGCGGCGGCGGCCTGGGCGACCCGCTGCAGCGCGACCCGGACGCCGTGTGCGAGGACGTCGCCGACGGCTACGTCACCGTGCGCCGCGCCGAGCGCGACTACGGCGTGGTGATCCGCGTGGTCGACGAGGAGCTCGCGGAGTACGAGGTCGACGCCGAGGCGACCGAGGCCGCCCGCGCCGCGATGCGGATCGAGCGCGCCGGCTGGATCGACGAGGACCCCGAGGAGGTCGCCACGCGCTTCCGCAACGGCGAGCTCGACGTCATGGACCTCGTGCGCCGCCACGGCGTGATCCTCGACTGGGGCACCGGCGAGCTGCTGCCGCGCACCACCGAGCAGTTCCGCGCGCTGCTGCGCCGCCGCACCGCCGAGCAGTGGCCGACCCCGTGAGCCCCGGGCGGCCGGCGCGGCGGACGGATCGCGTCCGTCCCCGCCGCGCCGGCCGCCGGGGCCCCGCGGCCCCGATCCCCTTCGCCGCCCGGCGCCGCGTGCCGCCGGGCCCCGTCCTCCCGCGTCGTCGTCCCGCCGGACGTCCGCCGGCCCCTGCCCGTCCGGGCGGGCCGGTCCACCCCATCCCGAGGAGTCCCCATGGGCACGTCAGCCCCACCCCGCACCCCCACCGTCGCCCCGCTGCGCGTCCAGCGCCACGACGACCCCCGCGTCGTCGAGGAGGCCGCGACGGAGGACTACTCCCTCCACGTCGTCCCGCGCTCCTGGCGCCTGGAGCGCGGCAAGCTCACCATGGCGTGGTACGGCGTGATGACGGCGTTCTTCTACGTGTACTTCGCCGCGTTCATCGCGCTGGCGTACGGCACCGTCAACGCGCTGATCGGCATCGGCCTGACGATCGTCGCCTACACCGCCGTCAACGCCGTGCTCCTGCGGACCGCGTCGCGCAGCGGCCTGACCGTCGCCCTGTTCTCGCGGTCGATCTTCGGCTTCGTCGGCGCCGCGATCCCCACGCTGATCCTGGCCGCCACGGCGATCTACTACGTCGTCTTCGAGGGCGCAGTCGTCGCCGTCGCGGCGCAGAGCTTCTTCGGCGGGCCGCTGAAGCTCTGGTACGCGATCGTCGTCTTCTCGACCGCCCCGCTCGTGTGGAAGGGCATCCGGGCGCGGCTCGACCGCATCAACGGCCTGATGCTGCCGTTCTACGCCGTGGCGATGGTCGCGGTCATCGTCTGGGCGCTCGTCTCGGACGGCTACCACGGGTTCCTGCCCGGGTCGCAGGCCGCGCCCGGCACGACGCTGCCGTGGCTGCAGGCGTTCGTCGCCTACATGGGCGTGTGGGTGCTCATGCTCTACACGATGGACTTCGCCCGCCTGGCGCGGCCGGCGGACGAGCGCTTCCACCGCAACGTGACGTTCGGCTGGCTGTACTACGCGCTGACGTTCGGCGTGAACGGCCTGATCGGCATCCTGCTGGTCTCGACGTTCGGCATCGGCCTGGAGGACCTGGCGGGCCAGGAGAGCGCCCTGCCGGTGCGGATCGTCGGGCTGACCGGCGTGCTCGGCCTGCTGCTCATCGTGCTGACCCAGATGCGCATCAACACGGTCAACCTGTACGTCGCGTCGACCAACCTGCAGAGCTTCGTCGCGCGGGTGACCGGCGTGTCGCTGCCGCGCACGCTGTGGGTGCTCGTCGCGTGCGTCATCGGCTACGCGCTCATGCTCACGAACGTCTTCGGCTACGTGAACGACGCGCTGGCCTACCAGGGCATCGCGATCGTCTCGTGGGTCGGCGTCGCGCTGGCGCACGTCTGGTACCTGCGCCGCACCGGGGTGCCGCTGGACCGCGTCGAGTTCCGGCCCGGGCGCGTGCCACGGATCAACCCGGCCGGCGTCGGCGCGTGGGGGCTGGCGACGGTCGTCGGCCTGGTGCTGAAGATCGCCGACACGCCGGGGTCGCAGACGTGGGAGCTGATCGGCCTGCCGCTGACGTTCGTCCTGGCCGCCGGCGCGTACGCGGCGCTGACCGTCGCCGCCCGTCCCTCGTGGTTCGCGATGGCCCGGCCGCTCGACCCGACCGACGAGGTCGACGACCCGTGGGAGGACCGGGTGCACTGCGCGGACTGCGACCGCTCGTACCTGGCGCGCGAGATGGACCGCCGCCCCGTCGCGCCGCACGACGCGGTGTGCGCGTCCTGCGCGACGAGCGAGGGCTTCCACGCCCAGGCCCGGCAGGCGGCCCGGGACGCGGCGGTCGGCCCGCCCGCCGCGCCGGACGCCGTCCCCGCCGGCTGACGCCCTTCCGGGGCCGCGACGCGGCGGCGCGCCCCCGGATGGAACGCTTCGCGCGATGCGGCCACCGTCGTCCCGGAGCCCGACGTCCGACGCCCGCGGGGCCGAGGGCCCGCCGGCCGCCGCGGGCGGGCGTCCCGTGCCGGCAGGCGTCGTCGCCGCGCTCGTCGGCTTCGTCGGGTCGGCGACGGTCGTGCTCGCCGGGCTGCGGGCCGTCGGCGCGGACGCGGAGCAGGCGGCGTCCGGGCTGCTCGTCCTGAGCCTGTCCGCGGGCGTCGTCGGGGGCGCGCTGGCGTGGCGCACGCGCCTGCCGCTGAGCGTCGCCTGGTCGACGCCGGGCGCGGCGCTCCTCGTCGCGGCCGGCGAGCCGTCGGGCGGGTTCGCCGCCGCCGTCGGCGCGTTCCTCGTGTGCGGGGTCCTGCTCGCGGCGGCCGGCCTGTGGGGCGCGTTGGCGCGAGCCGTCGTCGCCATCCCCGTGCCGCTGGCCGCCGCGATGACCGCCGGGATCCTGCTGCCGGTCTGCTTCGGCCCCGCCCGCGCCGTGGCGGAGCTGCCGGGCCAGGCGCTGCCCGTCGTCGCGGTGTGGGGCGTGCTGACGCTCGTGGCGCGGCGCCTCGCCGTGCCCGGGGCGCTCCTGGCGCTCGTCGTGGTCGTGGCGCTCGCCGGCGACCTGCGCCTGGGGCCCGCCTCGGGCCTGGTGCCGCAGCCGGCGTTCGTGGCGCCGCGGTTCGAGCTCGGGGCGATCGTCGGGATCGCGCTGCCGTTGTTCCTCGTGACGATGGCGTCGCAGAACGTGGCGGGGATCGGCGTGCTGGCGAGCTTCGGCTACCGCGCCCCCGTGCGGCCGGTGCTGCTCTCCACGGGCGCGGCGTCGGCGGCCGGCGCGGTCCTCGGCGGCCACGCGATCAACCTGGCCGCGCTGTCGGCGGCGCTCGTCGCGGGCCCCGACGCCGGCCCGCGCGCGCGCCGCTGGGTCGCCGCCGTGTCCGCCGCCGCGACCTACGTGGCGCTGGCGCTGCTGGCCGGCCTGGTGGTCGCGTTCGTCGCCGCCACGCCGCCGGTGCTCGTCGAGGCGGTCGCCGGGCTCGCGCTGCTCGGGGCGCTCGAGTCCGCGCTCGGCGCGGCGCTGCGCGACGAGCCGCACCGCCCCGAGGCGGTCGCGACGATCGTCGTGGCGGCCTCCGGCGCGTCCGCCCTGGGCATCGGCGGCGCGTTCTGGGGCCTGCTCGCCGGGCTGACCGTCCACCTGGTGCGGCGGTGGCGGGCCCGCGACGAGCGCGGGCCGGACGCCGGCCCCGCGACTCCGCGCTGACGGACGGCGTCCGTCCCGGTCGCCGCGGCGGCGCCGCGTCAGACGGCCCGCTCGAACCAGAGCGTCGCCAGGCGGTTGCCGTTGTAGTCGGGGATCTCGCGGTAGCCCAGGCTGCGGTACAGCGCCTGCGCCTCCGCCTGTCGGTCGCCCGTGTCGAGCCGCAGCGTGCGGTAGCCCGCCGCCCGCGCCTGCTCGTGCAGGTGCTCCATCAGCCGCCGCGACAGCCCGCGTCCGCGCGCCTCGGGGGCCACGTACACGCGCTTGACCTCGACGATCCCGTCCGCGAAGGGCCGCAGGCCGCCGCACGCCACGGCGCGGCCGTCCAGGCGCACGACCACCCAGCGGCCGGCGGGCTCGGCGACCTCGTCGGCGCCGACGATCGGCGGCCGGACCACGCCGCGGTCGGCGTAGCGCGCGACCACCTCGGCCACGAACGCCTCCTGCAGCGCCAGCGACTCCGGCGTGTCGGCGGGCTCGTGGACGAGGGAGACGGCGGCGTCGGTCACCGCCCGATGATGGCGCGCCGGCGGCTCAGCCCGCGGGCAGGCGGACGATCTCGACCGGCGTGCCCGCCGGCAGGACGTCGGCCGAGGGCGGCAGGACCGCCAGCACGTCCGCGGCGGCGAGCGACGCCAGGCGATGCGCCTGCTGGCCCGGCAGGACGTGCACGCGGCGGCCGCCGTCGCCGTCGTCGGCCAGCACGGCGCGCAGCGCCCGGGCTCGGCGGCCGTCGCCGCGCGTCTCCTCCGCCAGCCGCGCGGTGGCGACGGGCGCCGGCGCGGCGCCGGCCATCGCGCGCGCCAGGGGCACGGCGAAGAGCGCCGCGGTCACGAGCGCCGCGCCGGGGTTGCCGACGAGCGCCACGACCGGCCGCAGGACGGCGCCGTCCTCGGCGGCGGCCCGGCGCGGCAGCGCGCCGATCCACGTCGGCTTGCCGGGCTGCAGCGCCACCGCGCCGACGTGCTCCTGGCCCCCGAGCCGCTCGAGCGCCGCCCGCACGTGGTCGTGCCGGCCGACGGAGACGCCGCCGCACGAGACGACCAGGTCGCCGCGCGCCGCCGCGAAGGCCGCCATGGTGGCGGCGCGGTCGTCGCCGACGCGCACGACGTCGAGCACCTCGATCCCGGCCGCCCGCAGCAGCGCCGGGATCGCGACCCCGTTCACGTCGCGGACCGCGCCCGCGGCCAGCTCGGCCGCGCCGGGCGCGACCTCGTCGCCCGTGACGACGACGGTCGCGGTCGGCGACCGCCGGCAGTGCAGCGCGTCGACCCCGGCCCCCGCGAGCAGCGCCAGGCGCCCCGGGTGCAGCGTCTCGCCGGCGCGGACGACGACGTCCCCGCGCGCGACGTCCTCGCCGGTGGCCCGCACGTCGTGGCCCGGGGCGACCGCGACGCCGACGTGCACCGCGTCGTCCCGCTCGGTCGCGTCCTCGGCCCGCACGACGGCGTCGGCGCCGGCCGGCAGCGCCGCGCCCGTGCTGATCCGCAGCGCGGTACCCGGAGCCACCGCGACATCCGCCGGGTGCCCCGCGCGCGCCTCGTCGACCAGCCGCAGCACCGCGGGGTCCGCCGGCGCGGCGCCGGTCGTGTCCGCCGCCCGCACCGCGTAGCCGTCCATCGCGGACGCGTCGAAGCGCGGATGGTCGCCGGCGGCGCGGACGTCGTGCGCCGGCACGTGATCGGCGGCGTCGGCGAGCGCGACCTCGCGCACCGGCGTGCGGGCGGCGGCGCCCAGGGCGACGGCGGCGGCGCGGGCGTCCGCGAGGCTGAGGGGGTCCGCCATGCGCGGATCGTACGGGCGCGCTCCGCGCCGCGCGCGGCGCCGGACGGCGTGCGCGGGTGGTCCCGTCAGACTGGCCCCATGCCCGCCGCCGTCCCCGAGCCCGCGCGCGTCGTCGCCGTCCTGGCGGGCGGCCGGTCGCGGCGGATGGGGCGCCCGAAGGCCGGCGTGCCGCTCGACGGCCGGCCGCTGCTCGCGCACGCCGTCGCCGCGGCGACGGCGGCGGGCCTGACGCCGGTGGTGGTCGCGAAGGCCGGGTCCGTCCTGCCGCCGACGGCCGCGGCGCGGTGGGACGAGCCCGACGCGCCGCAGCACCCGCTGGCGGGGGTCGCGGCGGCGCTGCGGCGCGCGCAGGCGCCCGTCGTCGTGCTGCCCGTCGACCTGCCGCGGGTGCCCGCCGCGCTGCTGGCGGCGCTCGCCGCGCGGCCCGAGCCGCTCGTCGTGG